>NZ_JACJPA010000086.1:0-2160 GCF_014695845.1 Trichocoleus sp. FACHB-591 | reverse complement strand
CGAATGGGGCTTTATTTCTGTGGTTGGTTGAAACCGTCTTGTGTCCCTGCTGATGGGTCGGAGCGGGGGTGGTCATGGACAACTTATCGGCTCACAAAGTGGCGGGGGTGACGACGGCAATCGAGTCCGTTGGGGCACGGCTAATTTACCTATCTCCTTACTCACCCGCTTTCAATCCAATTGAAAACTTGTGGTCAAAGTTGAAGGCGTTCCTCAGAGGTGCTGAAGCTCGCACCTTTGAAACCTTGCATCAAGCAATTGCACAAGGATTAGAGCAGATTACGTTAGCAGCTGTACGAAGCTGGTTTAGCCATGCCTGCTACTGTACTTAATCAACCGGCACACCGCTATATTGATTTTCCAGGTTCAGCGTATTGTCTGATGGCGCAGGTCCTAGAACGTCGCCAGCAAGCCAGTGCTCGAAACTATTGGAAAAAATGCCTGGAGTTGGGTGCTCTGACAAATCCCGATGAAGATTCGTGGATGCATTTGGCACAGAAAAAGTTGCAGGGAAAGCGTAGCAATCAGCCACCCAAAAAACTATGAACTGGAAAAGCTTCACTCGAGTATTGCTTGTACTTGTGCTAACGAATAGTGGCTTACCTGCTTGGGCTCAAGCTCAAGGGATAAACTATATTTCTAACCTGAAGGGCAAGGTAGAGGTCAAACGGGCTAATCGCAGTACTTACCAGAAAGCTCAGTTTGGCACATTATTGCAACCCAAGGATCGGCTTCGATTGGACAAGTTGCTACACAGCACTGTTGCTGTGTAGCAACTTGTCACTCTGGAAGGTTCCTGCGGGAAAAGAGACGGTGATCCAGCAAGGCTGTGGACCTAGACCAGATGTGATCCGCCGACTAAGTAGCCGAACGACTCGCTCTCGCTCTGGGGAAAACCCGACGATTTCTTATCTCATCAGTCCTCGCTCAACCGCTGTTCTGGAGCGACAACTGCGGTTGCGGTGGCATAACATTGGGGCGGCTTCTTACCGAGTGCGCGTCTGGGGCAACCAGGTCGATTGGTCGATTGAAACTGATGAAGCGGAAGCTGTATTCCCAGGCGGGAGCCAACCAATTCGGCCTGGCGGGTACTACCAGGTCGAAATTACCTCAAACACTGGCGCTTCTTCTAAAGCTAATCCGGTAGGTTTCACGTTTTTGAGCCATGAGGGGGTAAAGCAAGTACAGCAGAGGGTTGGAGAGATAACACAGCTTGCTCTTAATCGGGAATCAGAGGTCTTAGCGCTGGCGTATCTCTATCAAAGCGATACCTCAAAGCTACCGCCATTCAAAAACTAGAAACTGCTGTACGAGCAGGTGTGCGTACTGCGGCAATTTACCAACTATTGGGAGAAGTATCAGGCGAGTGAATTGCTGCAACTCGCCAAAATCAATTATGTAAAGGCATTTGAGTTGGCAAAAACTGCAAACAGCCTGGAACAGCAAGCGGAGTTGCAGCAACATCTGGGCGAGGTGAATGAAGCGGTGGCGCAACTCAATAATGCGCTTTACTGGTTTCGCAGCGCTCAAAGCAGCTATCGCCAGCTAGGAGATGTAAAACAGGTTCAGACGCTACGGCCCCGAATCAATTACTTATTGGAGCGAGTATGAATCGAATTCATAGGCAAGGATTGAGTGGGTTCGCCGTTCTGCTTATAACGATTGGCTTGTTAACTGGAATTCAAGAAACCATTCAAGGACAGACAAAAGCGCCGTTATCCTCAGAACAGAAAGAAGCCCGAGCAGAAATTGAGCGGCTGAATCAGCAAGTGTTTCAACTCTATAAGCAAGGGAAGTTTAGCGAAGCGATTCCGCTAGCTGAAAAAGTTTTACAGTTATCCAAACGGCTGTTCCAGGGTGACCACCCAGGTGTTGCTATTAGCCTCAACAATCTGTTCACCTCTCTCGGCTTCCTCGCGTATTTGTTTGCGCTGAATCGCAGAAAGCTCACCTTTTCTCAGATGTTCTATTAGCAAAGTTTTTGCATTGTCATTCAAGGCAGTTCTTAGGGATCGGTGCAACCAATCTTTAGAAACTGTTTGTAAATGTATGTGAAGTAGAAGACAACTACGGTCACAAAGGCGCGATACCAGAAGAGTGACATCTACATGGCTTGAGGATATGAGTCAGCCTTACTACGACAGTGACCTGACCGATGAG
>NZ_JACJPA010000085.1:0-49633 GCF_014695845.1 Trichocoleus sp. FACHB-591 | reverse complement strand
TCGCGTACCAAAGCGGCAGAACGATTTATCAGCTCAAGCATGGGATGCTCTCGGACTACCTGATTGAGCAACTCAAGCACCCGTCCGTACAAATGACTCTTGCGTAAGTCCTGTCTAAGTTTGCCTAGCTTAGAGAAACGTGATGCCCCTGGCTTGAGGAGAATACTCAAAATGGTGAAACTTCCCGCGATCGCCCTCTTAGTTGGATTACTAACCGCTAGCTCTGTGGCAACGGGCTTAGGAAAACCTCAGTTGAAGCAGCCACCCACACCAAAAACGGCGCAGTGCCAAACCCTCACAAGCTTCTCTGGAAGTCCGATTCAGACCTTACCCTCACCCTTCGAGAATGGCTGTGCCATTTCTACCCCATTGCGGGCCAATAACCCTGGAACGGTTGTCTATGTGTTGAAGACAGGGATGCGAGCGCCCGTGGTTCAGTCGAGTCGTGGTGATTTAACCGTGCAGCAAACAGAAACACTGGATCGTTTAGTCGATCGCGGAGAAGCTGTGCGGATTACCTGGTTTAGCCCTGCAACCTTGGGTTCTCAACAGTTCGTAGAAGCGCTTCCCGCAGAAACGGTCTTTCTAGCCTGGAACGATCTCTGCACTAAGTTTTCCGCCCAGAAAGTCGGTTGTGTGGAATCGGGTCTGTTTCGTCCTAGCGCGCTAGCGGAAATTTTGATCAAAAATAAAGAACGGGCTGCAATCCAGCCTTAAACGTTCTAGAGCAAAGCTGAGTCATGCTGCAAATCACTAATACCGTGAGTATCCCTGAGCAAGAGATCGAGATGAGTGCTGTTCGTTCTCAGGGGGCAGGTGGGCAAAACGTCAACAAAGTGGCGACTGCCATTCACTTGCGCTTTGATATCCTGGCTTCTTCATTACCCGATCGCTACAAAGAACGGCTATTGCAACTAAATGACCAGCGGCTCACCAAAGATGGGGTCATCGTAATCAAAGCTCAGGAGCATCGCAGTCAAGAGCAAAATCGAGAGGAAGCTCTAGAACGGCTGCAAGCTCTGATTAAAAGCGCGATCGCCCTACCCAAACCCCGAAAACCCAGCAAACCTACCCGGAGTTCTCAACGCAAACGATTGGACAGTAAAACCAAGCGATCGCAGATTAAAACCACGAGAGGAAAAATCATCAACGAGGATATGAGTTAAAGCTATCGTGACTACTCAGAATTAAGTTTTCGTGACGATTGAAGGGGCGTGAGTAGGGATAAGATAGGGTCTAAAATATTCAAGCCTAATAGAGGCAAAATCAGGTGAGCCGATCTAAGCATAACGAGACAGTCAGCCGAGCAGAGATTCGTGCGGTTACCGACAAGGGGAAGTGCGATCATTGCCTTGGTTGAAGGGTTACTGAAGCGGATAGGACAATTGGAAGCACGGATTGAAGCCTGAAAGAATCTATGAACACCCCAGGAAACCCAGCCACACCAGCCCAACTCCATGCCGCGATCGCAGAACTGCAACAGGAAGTCCAACGTCTTCAGCAGGATCAGCAAGCTAGAGAAGCAGCGTACTCCAAGCTAAAAAGTGAGTATAAGCAGCTTGAAGCTCAATTACATCTAGCGAACCAGCAAGGCCATATTGTGGGTGAGATTGCTCTACGGATTCGGCAATCTCTCGATTTAGAGCAAATTCTCAATACGACGGTCGTAGAAGTACAGCAGTTTCTAGAAGCCGATCGCGTTTGTCTTTGCTTTATTACGGACGATTGGCAAACGAAGATAGTGGCAGAATCGGTTCTCCCTAACTGGCATTCTCTTTTAGGCACAACGATTACTGATGTCACGTTTAGCCAAGAAATGCTGGCAAGGTTTGAGTCAGGCATTCTGGCGATCAGTGATATATCTGAACTGGGACTTTCTGATAGCGCCAGTCAGCTTTTGTTAGAACGATGCCAGATCAAAGCTTCTTTAGGCGTGCCGATCAAGCTAGAACAACCGTTTCAAGCTACCCCTCTACCCGCATCTAGCACCCGCTCATCGAGTACCTATGATGGCGATCGCGGCTTCTGGATCCTCATGGCTGACCAGTGTTCGGAAACTCGTGAGTGGCAACCGTTTGAGATTGAGCTGCTAGAACAACTGGGCAATCAGGTAGCGATCGCCATTCAGCAGGCAAAACTATTTCAACAATTGGCAGCACTCAACGCGAATTTAGAGCAAGAAGTTGAGAGTCGGACCGCCGAGTTACGCTGTAGTAATGCTCTATTGAAAGCTCAACAAGAAGCTGCTCTCGATGGGATTTTGGTAGTTGATGAAAACCGCTCCATCGTTTCTTACAATCAGCGGTTTTGTCAGCTATGGCGAATTCCAGAGCTAGCGATGCAAAACCAGCATTCCGGTCAATTAATAGAACTCGTTATTGATAAAGTAGAACAGCCTGAGGTGTTTCGAGCGCAAATTGAGTACCTCTACCAACATATAGAAGAAATCACTTACGATGAGATTTCGCTGAAGGATGGACGCACTTTAGAGCGCTATTCTATTGCAGCGCGATCGCCCCAAGGCCATTACTACGGCAGAGTCTTTTATTTCCGAGACATTAGCGAAGCGAAGCGCGAAGAAATCGTTCGCAAGCAAACTGAAGCAGCACTGCGAGAAAGTGAAGAACGGCTCCGAACTCTGATTAACGCCACACCCGATATTATCTGCTTTAAGGATGGGGAAGGACGCTGGCTAGAATCTAATCAAGCTAACCTAGACTTCTTTGAACTCAAAGAACTGGAGTATAAAGGTAAAACAGATGCTGAGTTGGCTCAATTCAGTCACTCTTATGGGGACATCCTCAGTACTTGCCACCTGACCGACCAAGAAGCTTGGCAACTCCAAGCAATTCAGCGCATCGAGGAGATCTGTCTTCGCGCTGATGGCACAGTGAAGATTCTTGACCTTATTAAGGTGCCTTTATTTGATCCAGATGGGGAGCGCAAAGGCTTGGTGGTTTTAGGGCGAGACATCAGCGAACTGAAGCGAGCCGAAGCCGCCCTCCGAGCTAGCGAACTTCAGTATCGAGATTTAGTGCAGACAGCCAACTGCATCATCTTACGCTGGGATACCAATGGTGACATCCTGTTCATGAATGATTACGGCCAGCGTTTGCTTGGCTTCGAGAGCCATGAGATCATCGGTCGTAATGTGGTTGGCACGATTGTTCCGGAGACCGAAACCTCTGGGCGCGACTTACAAGCGTTGATGGTAGATATTTGTCTGCACCCAGAAAACTATCTCCTGAATGAGAATGAAAACCTGTGCAAGAACGACGATCGCGTCTGGATTGTTTGGGCCAATAAACCGATTCTAGATGAGCAGGGAAATTTAGTGGAAATTCTCTCGGTTGGCACCAATGCCACTGAGCGCAAGCGAATGGAAGCTGCTTTGGAGGAGAGCGAGTTTAAGTTTCGCACCATTGTCGAGAATGCTCATGACACTCTCTATGTGCTTAATGATGAAGGTACCTTTTCTTATCTTTCGCCCAACTTGCGTAACATCATGGGTTATGAACCCATCGAGCTAGAAGGGAAGTCCTTTACGCCTTTCATTTATCCTGATGATTTAGACCGATGTGTCAGCGCAGTTGGTCATGTCGCCGCAACAGGCGAGACACTTTCAGAAATCGAATATCGAGCTAAATGCAAAGATGGCACCTATTCCTGGCTAGTTACTAATCTAACCGCTTCAAAAGATACAAATGGTCGGTTAATCATTATTGGTGTAGCTCGTGACATTAATGAACGCAAACGGGTAGAAGAAGCACTTCAGCAGAGTGAACTAAAGTTCCGCAATATTGTGGAGAATGCCAACGACATTATCTTCTTGCATAATCTAGAGGGTGTGATTACTTATATCTCTCCTAACGTCACTGCTATTTTGGGTTATAGCGTCTCAGAGATGGAAGGCCGCTCGTTTGCTGAACTTGTCCATCTTGAAGATCTTCATGTACCTTTGGCCTCGACGCGCAGAGCTGCCGAATTTCGAGAAAAGCAGTCGGGCATAGAACTCAGAGCGCGTCATAAAGATGGTAGTTGGCGTTGGGTTAGCGCCAATATTTCTCCGATCGAAGATCCTAGTGGTCAGATCGCCATCCTTGGAATCGCTCATGATGTGACTGAGCGCAAGCAAGCGGAGGAAGCGCTACGCCAGAGTGAGATCAAGTACCGCAATATTTTTGAGAACTCTCAGGTGGGGATTGGTCGCGCTCGTTTAGAAGTGGGAGGCATTTTAGAGGCCAATCAACGATGTGCGGAAATGCTTGGATATGCTTCTGTCGCTGAGGTAATTGGTACACCGCTCTCTCCAGAGTTTGTTTACGTTAATCCGGATGATAGCCAGCGTATTGCAGACATTGTTCAGCAATATGGAGAAGTAAAAAACTTTGAACTTGAATTGCGTCAGCGTAGTGGAACCATAATCTGGGTTCTACTATCGTTCCGTCTGAACCCGGAAGAAAACCATCTCGATTTTGTCATGGAGGATATTACCGATCGCAAACAACGAGAAGAAGCGCTGCGCTTGATTGTGGAAGGAACGGCAGCCAAAACAGGAGATGAATTCTTTCAGTCTTGTGTGCGCTACCTAGCGGAGGTGCTGCAAGTCCGTTACGCCTTTGTCAGTCGCTTCATCAACGCAACTAAAACCAAAGCCTGTACTTTGGCAGTGTGGGGAGATAGCAAAATTGGCGAGAACTTCGAGTACAACACAGAGAATTTGCCCTGCGGCCAGGTGATTAAAGGCCAAGTTTGCTATTACTCGGAAGACTTGCCAACCCTTTTTCCCAGCATTTCCGACTTCACCGCGATCGCAGTTGAGAGCTACTTAGGGATTCCGTTAGTCGATGCAGCAGGAGATATCCTGGGCATTTTGGGGGTGATGGATGTGAAACCAATGTCACCCGATGCAGGACGAGAGCTGATCATGCGGATTTTTGCAGCTCGTGCAGGTGCAGAGCTAGAACGCAAGCAAGCCGATGAGGCCGTGCACTATCGAGCCCAAGTAGAAAGCTTACTCAGCAGCATTTCTCGGCAGTTTATTGACCAAGGCTTAGAGACAGCCGTTGACTTCAGCTTGCAGGCGATCGCGCAATTTTTTGGAGCGGAGCGGAGCTGCATTTTTGAGTACTCTCCAGATCAAGCGATCGCCCAGATTGTCCATGAGTGGTGTGCGCCCGGAGTTCTGCCCTTAACGCTTGAGGTTAGAGAAAATCCGGTAGAAATGTTTCTGCGTTTCCATCGTCTGATTCTGAGCGGCAATGTGGTTCACATTCCCAATCTGGCTCAGCTCTCACCAGAAATGCCAGAGAGGCGTTTGTTTGAGCATGAGTCTGTGCAGTCGCTGGTGGCAGTTCCCATGTCTCACGCCGATAAAGTCGTGGGTTTTCTAGGGATGGATGTGGTTCATAACCCTAAAACTTGGAGCCAAGAGGAATTGAGCCTGCTGAAATTGGTAGGCGAGCTGATTGCCATTGGGCGGGCGCGACATCAAGCTGAGGAAGCGCTACGCATTGCCAAAGAAGCTGCGGAAGCTGCCAACCGCTCCAAGAGCATCTTTTTAGCTAATATGAGCCATGAGTTGCGAACACCCCTGAACGCCATCCTCGGCTTTACCCAGTTGATGGAGCGTGACCCTGCCCTAACAGATCAGCAAGAAGAATCTCTAGAAATCATTAATCGTAGTGGAGAACATTTGCTCAACCTGATTAATGATGTACTAGAGATGTCCAAGATCGAAGCGGGGCGGATGACCTTGCATCCTACAGCCTTCAACTTGCATCAGCTACTCTACACGCTTCAGGAGATGTTTCAAATCCGAGCCGAAGCGAAGCAACTGTCTCTGCAATTTGAACTTGCACCTGATTTGCCTCCCTACGTCTTGATAGATGAAGGCAAACTCCGCCAAGTTTTGATCAATCTTTTAAGTAATGCCGTGAAGTTCACAGACAGGGGTGAGGTGCGGCTACGAGCCAGCATTCAAACCGAAAACCGATCTGCGGGAGTTGGCCATTACCTCTGTGTAGCCGTTGAAGACACCGGAAGTGGCATCGCGCCGGAAGAGATAGACAGCCTGTTTCAACCCTTTGTCCAAACCACTAGTGGGACTCAAGCCAGGGAAGGCACGGGACTGGGGTTAACAATTAGCCGCCAATTTGTGCAGTTGATGGGGGGTGAACTGACGGTCAGCAGCACCATTGCGCAGGGGTCAAGCTTCCAGTTTTGGGTGCCCCTGACCCTGGCCGCTTTACCTGTAGAATCAGCTCAAGCGAGTGCTAGAGGCCGAGTCCTCCGGTTAGCTCCCAACCAACCAACTTATCGAATTCTAGTCGTAGACGATCGCCCAGAAAACTGCAAATTCATCGAGCAACTTTTACAAATGGTGGGTTTTGAGACGGCTCTAGCAACCAATGGACAAGAAGCGATCGCCCAATGGCAAAGCTGGCAACCCCACCTAATTTGGATGGATATGCGGATGCCTGTGATGGATGGCTATGAAGCCACTCGCCAAATTCGCCGCTTAGAAGCCACTGCTCCCGCCAGAGCCCATAGAACCGTGATCATCGCCTTAACCGCCAGCGCCTTTGAAGAACAACGAGCCACAATTTTGGCTTCAGGCTGTGATGATCTCGTCCGCAAGCCATTCCGAGAACAAGTAATTTTTGACAAAATTGCCGCTTATTTAGGAGCCGAGTATCTCTATGAACCCGCAAAAACCGATGCAGAGTTGGCAAAACGCTTTGCCGCGATCGGAGCTCGATCTACGAGCAACTCGCTACCTCGAATTCAAAATGTCAAATGTGAGGATTTGAGGATAATGCCGCTGGCCTGGATTGCCGAATTACACACAGCCGCAACTAGAGTCAATGCCAATTTAGTGCTACAACTGCTGGAACAGATTCCGCAAAACCATAGCCGATTAGCTAACAGCTTAAAAGATCTCGTCAAGCACTATCGCTTTGACCTTCTGGTGGAGTTAACTGAATCTTTGATTAGCTAGAGACTGGGTGCAATTCACTGTAAGATTTTCAGCATCTCTTACTTGATCAAGCTAAATCGCTGACTGCATGCAACCTGATGCTTCTCGAGGAAATATCCTCATCGTGGATGATACACCAGACAACCTGCGCCTTTTATCCACCATGCTAACGGGGCAGGGATATGAGGTCCGCAGTGTAATTAATGGGGCGATGGCGTTAATGGGAGTCGGCGCGGAACCACCCGACCTGATTTTGCTAGACATCAACATGCCCCAAATGAACGGCTATGAGGTCTGCCAACAACTCAAAGCGGATGACCAAAGTCGTGACATCCCAGTGATCTTTATTAGTGCGCTAGAAGACGTTTTAGATAAGGTAAAAGCCTTTGCTGTGGGTGGGGTGGACTATATTGTCAAACCGTTCCAAATTGAAGAAGTGTTAGCTCGGATTGAAACTCACCTCACCGTCCGTCGATTACAACAGCAACTCCAAACTCAGAATCTGCAATTGCAGCAAAAAATGGTGGAACTGCAAGAACTAAATCAACTCAAAGAAGAGTTTTTGCACGCCATTTCCCATGATCTCCGCACACCCATCGTGGGCACCTTGTTAGTCCTAGAAAATTTGCAGCAAAGAGCTCAGAAGCAAGCTGAAGCAACAGTTTCTATTCCTCAGTCTGTTGTGCAGCGCATGATCCAAAGTAGCGATCGCCAACTGAGCCTGCTTAACCTGCTTCTAGATGCTCATTTTAATGCAGCGGGTAGTCTGGTGCTGCAACCAGAGCCGATTAGCTTACATTCATTCGTGCAGGGGCTGACTGAAGACTTGGAGCCGTTGCTAGTCAAGAATGGGGCCACCCTGACTAATCGGATTGCGCCAGAGCTACTTTCTGCCGCTGCTGATCCTTTGCAACTCAGACGGGTGTTTGAAAACCTCCTCACCAACGCCCTCAACCATAATCCCGCGGGGCTGAGTCTAACGGTTAATGCCACCCTCTCTGGTGCGGCCCAGTCTGACGTCAGCAAGGACATGAGTGAGCCGAGTCTGACGTCCGACGCGGAGATAACCACCACTCCAGAAGCCAAGTTAGATATGATTTACTGCACCGTTCAGGATAATGGGATCGGAATCAACCAAGCCCAACGCGATCGCCTATTTGAGCGCTATGTCCGGGGCGATCGGACCCGCTCAATCGGGATTGGCTTAGGACTTTACTTATGCCGCCAAATTATCCAAGCGCATGGCGGAGAAATTGGGGTCACCAGCGTTCCTGGCGCAGGAACAACCTTCTGGTTTACGCTACCGCTAGCCGCTCAGTAGCAATCCACGCACTAGTTCTGTGGAGTCTCAGCTTAGTCTTTGAGGCAAATTTTAGCTCGCTTCAAATCCACCTCAAAGTCTCTATAAATTTTTTGCTAACGCCTCTTGACTCTCCAGTGGACTGGAGGATGCAGGATAGAGTCAGATCAACTAACGAGGATTTGACCCATGACACTGCAACTGAAAGTTCCCAATATGGCTTGCTCTGCTTGTAGCGAGGCGATCGCGAAGGCTGTGCAAGCAATTGATCCTACCGCTACGGTCCAGGCAGACCCCAAAACCAAACTTGTTGACATTGAGACTCAGGCGGCAGAAGCAGCGATCCGCACTGCCATCACGACGGCTGGCTACACTATCTCAGATTAGGGCAGGAGGAGCCGCTATGGAGAACACCACCCTCAAATTGCGGGGCATGAGTTGTGCTGCCTGCGCTAACAACATTGAAGATGCCATTCGCTCTGTACCGGGAGTTGAGACTTGCAACGTCAACTTTGGGATCGAGCAAGCCAGCGTCACCTATGACCTCAAAAAAACTGATGTGGCAGCAATTCAGGAGGCCGTCGCTGCTGCGGGCTATGCGGCGCAACCTCTGTCCGAGGATGTCTTCGAGCCAGATGATGTCGAACGCCGAGAGCGTCAGGCAGAAAACCGCAAGCTAACTCGCAAAGTCAGAGTCAGCGGCATTATTAGCGCCATCTTAGTCATCGGCTCCTTGCCTGCGATGACAGGGTTGCAGATTCCATTCATCCCCATGTGGCTGCACCATCCTTGGCTCCAGTTGGTGCTGACTGCTCCGGTAATGTTTTGGGCAGGCAATTCATTTTTCATCAATGCTTGGAAGGCGGTGAAGCGGCACACTGCCACAATGGATACATTAGTCGCTGTGGGAACGGGGACTGCTTACCTCTACTCTCTGTTCCCTACATTGCTGCCGCAGTGGTTCATTGCTCAAGGACTGCAACCAGATGTGTACTTTGAAGCGGCGGCTGTGATCATCGCGCTGCTTCTGTTAGGGCGCTTACTAGAAAATCGCGCTAGAGGGCAAACCTCTGAGGCAATCCGGAAGCTGATGGGCCTGCAAGCAAAAACCGCTCGGGTGATTCGAGGCGATCGCGAAGTAGACATTCCCATTGCTGAAGTTAAAGTAAACGACATCATTCTGGTGCGTCCTGGTGAAAACATTCCGGTGGATGGAGAAATTGTGGAAGGTGCTTCCACCATCGATGAGGCAATGGTCACAGGTGAGAGCGTGGCGGTGAAGAAGCAAGCAGGAGATGAAGTCATTGGGGCGACAATCAACAAAACAGGTAGCTTTAAGTTTCGAGCCACCAGAGTCGGCAAAGATACTTTTTTAGCCCAAATCGTGAAGCTGGTGCAGCAGGCTCAGGGGTCGAAAGCCCCGATTCAGCGATTAGCCGACCAAGTGACTCGATGGTTTGTCCCAGCGGTAATCGCGATCGCCATCCTCACGTTCATTGTCTGGTTCAACATCATGGGCAACGTGACGATGGCGTTGATTACCACAGTGGGCGTGCTGATTATTGCCTGTCCTTGTGCGCTGGGTTTGGCAACTCCGACTTCAATCATGGTTGGCACAGGCAAAGGGGCAGAGAATGGCATCTTGATCAAAGGAGCAGAAAGTTTAGAACTGGCCCATAAACTGCAAACAATCATTCTGGATAAAACAGGCACGATTACGCAAGGCAAGCCGACTGTCACCGATTATGTGACCACGAAGGGGACAGCCAACCACAACGAGTTAAACCTGTTGCGTCTAGCCGCATCCATTGAACGCAACTCCGAACATCCTTTGGCAGAAGCCGTGGTGCAATATGCCCAGTCTCAAGAAGTTGAGTTGGCACATCCGCAGGAGTTTGAGGCGATCGCTGGGAGTGGTGTGCAAGGTTATGTATCCAACCAATGGGTGCAGATTGGTACACACCGTTGGATGCATGAGTTAGGTATTAATACCAGCGCTCTCCAACCGCATTGGGACAGACTGGAATATCTTGGCAAAACTGTCATTTGGATAGCTGTGGACGGTAAAGCTGAGGGAATTATGGGGATCTCTGATGCTGTAAAACCTTCTTCAATCAATGCCATTCGGGCTTTGCAGAAGATGGGGTTGAAAGTGGTGATGTTGACAGGCGACAACCAACGCACCGCTAATGTGATCGCTCGTGAAGTGGGGATTCAGCGGATCTTTGCCGAAGTTCGCCCTGATCAAAAAGCGGCAACCGTAGCCACAATTCAGGCAGAAGGTAAAGTGGTAGCGATGGTAGGTGATGGAATTAACGATGCGCCTGCCCTAGCTCAAGCCGATGTAGGGATTGCCATTGGCACAGGAACCGATGTGGCGATCGCGGCGAGTGATATCACACTGATCTCTGGGGACTTGCAAGGCATTGTCACCGCCATCCAACTCAGTCAAGTCACGATTCGCAACATCAAGCAAAACCTTTTTTTTGCTTTCATCTATAACGTGGCGGGGATTCCGATCGCTGCTGGCATTCTCTACCCTGTCTTCGGCTGGCTCTTAAGCCCGATCATTGCGGGTGCGGCAATGGCATTTAGCTCGGTTTCAGTCGTAACTAATGCCCTGCGGTTGCGTCATTTCAGCCCTAAACACTTGGCGGGGTAGGAGGTTCTTCCGAGATGAACATGATCAACAAAACACCACTACTCGGTAGCGTTTTAGGTTGGGGATTGTTGTTGAGCATGGCCTCTAGGCCAGTAGTGGCAGAGATAGCTTCTAGGCCAGCAGTGGCGCAAGTAATAGCACAAGCGAACCACGAAACGGGGCATCCAACCGAGCAAACAGGACAATTCCAACGGATTGAGCAACCCTTCTGGCTAAAAGGAGCAGTCACTGTGGGGGGTCTGGGATTAGTGAGTCTGGAGTTATGGTGGTTCCTGCTCAGCAAACCTAAATCCCGTCAAGCCACTACACAGGGGGAAGTTCAGGAAGTCACAATTACCGTGGATGGTGGCTATGAACCCAGCCAGATTGTCGTACAAGCAGGGCAACCCGTACGCTTAAATTTCGATCGCCAAGACCCTAGCAGTTGTCTTGAGGAAATCCGATTTCCTGACTTTCACATTGCCCAAGCCTTACTACTGCATCAAACCACCGCGATCGAGTTTACCCCAGACAAACCAGGCAGATATGAGTTCACCTGCGGCATGAATATGTTTCGAGGCGTGGTGGAAGTGCGAAAATCGAGCATCTAAGATCAAAGTAGTGAATTATAGGCAACTGGGAGACTAAACCCTGGGAGATTAGCCATGATAGCTCAAGAAGCAGGAAAACAAATTGGTTCGGTTGCTAAAGCTAGCGGTGTGCCAATTAAAACTATTCGGTATTACGAAGAGCTAGGACTGCTCAAAACCATCGGCAGAACTGAGGGAGGCTATCGCCTTTTCGATCCGGGAATCTTCACCCGCTTGAGCTTCATCAAACGGGCGCAGAAGTTGGGATTGAGTTTGGCAGAGATTAAAGAGTTTCTCGATGTGCATGATCAAGGAGAATTACCTTGCGATCACGTCAAAATCAAACTAGAAGACAAAGTGGCCGAAATTGACCAGCAAATCCAGCAATTGCAAGTTCTTAAGCTGGAGTTAGAAGGTTTACTCTCTGGCTGGGAAACCAAACCCGCCAACCCCGAAACCACCATTTGTCCAATCATCCAAGGTTATTAATCCGAAGAGGACAAAGGTTGCTGCTGTAACCAGTGCAACCACGCAGCCAGTTCTGCATCTGTCAACAGAGCTTGGCTAGCTTTGCCAAACAGTTGTCGCAGTGCAGTTTGGACTTGTGCCACAGCCCAACCTAAACGCCGTCGATGAATGCTAATTTGCGCTAGCACCTCAGACCAGTCTGCGAAATCATCGACAGAATTATCTATGGAATCATCTGCGATCGCCTGTTGCTCCGGTTGCCTAAAAGGTGACAGTTGCCTAGGTAGCCCTTCTTGAATCGCTGGCAGCGATCGCCGAGCCTCAGCTATCAAGATTGGATCACCAGAGGCTAAATACTGCTCCATTTTGCGCCTGTGAGCGGTCTGATCAGCTTTTGAGTAAGGAACAGAACCAGACATAGATTGAGGCTTCTGCTGGCTTCTCAGTCGCTCTTTAACCTCCAATAACACTTGCTGGATGTAGCGAACTCCCTGCAAACTGGGTTGCTCCAATGAAGCATCAAGTAGAGCAGCCTCAGGCATTAACTGGCTGAGATTAGAATTACGACCCGCAGCTGAATCTTCAGAAGGCTGAAAATCGCTGGAGGGTCCGCTAGGAGAGGCATTACGGTCCTTGCTAACTAATAAGCTTGTAAAGCTATCGAGTGAGGATGCTGTTCCAGAGCAATCCTCACTCGATATATCTAACGAAGTCGGGGGGTACGGGGGGTTTTCCCCAAGGTGATCTGGATGCCAAAGGTCACGATGGCGGTAGAGAGTACTGCCACCAATGCCGTATTCTGTGAGTGCCTTAAAGCGAGCGGTAGTGTTGCTTGGCAGTTGACTTTGGTTCAGTAGGTCAGCGATCGCGCTTCTAATGCGTTCTCTCGCCCCCTCTCGCTGTTGCTGATTCCAAGGCACAACTTCCGTAGTGGTTAACTGCTCAGTAATGAGGTGATCAGCAGAACCAACTAAAGACTGTTTGCGTTGACCAAAGTGAAAGTAGCGGCTGTTCTCTACACAAAGCGCCCATTCCTCAGCTCGTCTGGCAATTTCATGCTGATGTTGACACCAATCGTGATAGCCCGGAAGCGATTTAGCAATTTGAACAATGTCATCTACTAAAGCCTTACCTTCTAGAGGCTGGGAAGCATAGAAAAGATGACCAAAGATATAGCTACGCAGAGCAATGCGGCCTAAAAGGTAGTTAGTTTGTCCTCGACCTGTCCAGCCAGGTTCAATTTCTGCGTTCAGGTCATTGAGGAATTTATCAGCTTTCCCAGAGAGGTGATAGCGCTGACGATGAGCGATTTTAAGCGTCTGTTGCAGGCTTTGAACATCAATATCATTATGATGTTGTGCCGATCGCCACTGCTGCACAAAAGTAGCTTGGCAAGTGTAGATAGGCTCCCAGCTACGGTTTAGTAGATAGGAACCAGTTTGCAGCGGCAAACGATGAGCAGCATAGAGACTAGGCGTACCATCACTGCTGTAAAGCTTGGGATTGGGGAAAAGCTCTAGCTGACCCAGAGTTGGCTTAAAACCTGCGTTCTCTAGGAGCGTTTGGAGGGCGATCGCAAGCTGCCAAGTTTTCTGGGGGTGCTTAAAAGGAAAGTAGAGATGCAGCCCGCTACTATAACTAGAAGTACAAGCAAGATAGCTAACTAGTCCTAGAGGTTCCAGAGCAGCCAGCAAGCGAGCAATAGCCAAGGGATCTTGGTTAGGGTGGTAGCGGCTACCAATATCAATATCGAGTAAGCAGTACTGAGTCTCTGCACCAAACCGTACGCCATAGAGACAAGCAGCCTGCTGAATCAGCCGATCCGATAGCGGGTGGCGGCTCTCAGTTTGCCAAACCGGAGAAACTTGAAACTCTGGGTGATGGGCATAAATGTAATCGAAGCGGTGGGGGAAAAGTGCCAGAAATTCACTATCCCATTCACGTACCCCCTGAAAGCATAAGGAGTCTTGTACCTGCATATCAAAATTGCTCTGTTCCTAAGAAGAATTGGAATAGAGCACATATAACATGCGTTTTTTGGCGATCTGAGGTTTGTCAACACGTTTCCTTTAAGGGTGTCAACAAGGCCCAAGACCAATACTGGAAAGGGTTTGCAAAAAAGATAAATCGGGAAATTCTAGAGCTAAAAAATTTTTTTGGTCAGGGGATTCTAGAGCTAAAGTCGCGCCATTCTAGAGAGATTGTCAACACTGTCAACAAGAAAAGCAATCGCCCTCGCTCCGAAAACAGAAAGAAGTAGAAAGACTAAGTCGGGGGATTCTAGAGCACTTGTCAACATTGTCAACAACTCCTGAGAAAGCGAAGTCGGGGGATTCTAGAGCACTTGTCAACATTGTCAACAACTCTTTGAGGCCCAGAGTTACTTCAGTTAGCCTCCAAGAGAGAAATACAAGTAGGTGGCGATCGCGCAAACGATCCAAGCTTAAAACAATGGTCGGGGGATTCTAGAGGTTTTGGCAACACTGTCAACAACAGGGCAACGTAAACTTTTATCAAAAGAAATTTTCATTTCCAGCCTAAATTGGACTGGAGCAAAAAGGCCAAGGGGAAAGCTCTCCAGCAAATTCATGCTGCTACTGTCACACAGAAGTAAGACGAGCTAAGCAAAATTAGTAGAGTTGGTCAGGGGATTCTAGAGGTTTTAGTCACGGGATTCTAGAGGTTTTGGCAACAATAAGTCATGAGTTCTAAAAGCTAGGGCACTCAATACACAAGGATTTTCAGGTTTCAGCTTAGCGCTTTGCTAAGTTGACCCAATGCGATCGTGTTGACAACTTTACTGGTTAATCAAGGCAAGACCATTGTCAACAAACTCACCAGCTATACTGATGAGGTTTTACAAGGATGTTGACCAGCCTCCGTGAAGCCATGCCCATGAGTGCAGCAAATCGCGAAGAAGATAAGCATTCTTACAGCGCAACAGTCATCCTAGAGGAGAGCAGCGCTGCACTTAGTCCCCATGCCATTGTGGAGATTAGCACGGCACCAGAGTACGCCGAGAAACTACGTCAGGGCAAATCATTCCTCAACCTGGTATTAGTCAACGTGGCGACTGGCATTAACCAGCATCGATTGCGCCAAACCCGTTCTAAGAGCAAAGGCAGCAGTGATTTAATCAACCTCTACAATGAAACTGAAAAAATCGGCGCATTACAAAAGCCAGCGATCGCTCGTTTAGAGAAACTATTCAGAGCTATTTTGAAACAAGAAGAGTTCTGGAGCCAAAGAGCCAATTGGATTCTAACTCGGCTAGAGCAATGGAAAGTAGACAGACGCATGCCAGTAGATTGCTCAATCCCAGGCATGTTATCTGTAGAAGCAGACCCCACTTTACCTGAAGAAGAAGCTTGGCAAGAATCAATCGTTATCAGTGCCTGTGCTTTCTATACGGCGAGTGAGTGGCTAGGCAACCTTGACCTATCTGGATTCTCAGTCGATGAGGTTGAAAAACTCCTAGGAATTCGCTCAACCGATGAGTTCGTGGCTGACCCAGCTCTATTTCAAGGGCGAGAGATCGAACAAGTAGCCACTGGTTATCCAATTCTGACAGGAGCACAAGCACTAATCAACAATCAGTGGGAGGATGGAGAATATCCCTACTGGAAAAAGCTGGTTGGAGAAGGGTTTATTCAGCATAACATTGTTCGTCAGAGTCCATCAAGCCGCCAGATCGAGCTAGTTCCGGGCAAAGCTGCATGGGAGATCATCCAGCAGTTTGGTCCGGAGGCGGCTTATGTTCTGCTGATTTTCTCATCCTACGCCACAGATTCGGAGCAACCTTGGGAACAGCAAATTCGGCTGAGAGGAACTGACTTAATCAAGCTGTTCGGCTGGGATAAGCGCACAGATATTACCTTAGGACAGAAGCTCAGGAAGATTAGCCACTTAGTCGAACTAGTTTGTAGCCTATCGGTGCTCATTAGCAACATCAACGTGGGCGCAAATCGCTATAACGTGGCGCGTGGACCGATGTGGATGTTAGAAGAACTAGAATGTGTCGGGCAGTTAGCGCTCACAGTCGATACCGAACAGCCTGGCTCTCTCCAATATGAAGCAGGAGAGCCTGACGAGCTATACATTAAAGTCCGCCCTGGTAGCTGGACGGAGAAATTTCTCAATGCCAAGGATTTTAGTGGTGGTAAGCAAGCGCTTTGTCAGTACGGATATTTAGCCAAAAGCACGTTGCAGATCAATCCTTATCGTCAACGCTTAGCTTCTAAACTAGCTATCTTTCTAACCATCATGAGTCGGATTCGTTGTGATGGTCGTTACGAAGTCGGAACACTGCTAGAACGATTGGAACCCAAAGAGCTGATGATGGCGCTCCAAACCAATAAGCAGCGGCGCAATGCATTGATTAGCCAGTGGAATCATGCGTTGCTGACGCTTCATGAGTTAGGCTGGCAAATTGAGTTCGATCCAGAAACATATCCAGATTGTATCAGACCAGAATGGGGTATCGATAAAAATTCTAAGCAGGCTAAAGTACGTCCCCGCAACTGGTTAACGATTTGGCTCAAGGCGATCGTCATCATCCAGCCAACGATTCTAATTCAGGAAAAATTAGGGGCAGTCCTAGGCTCAGATGCAACTTCAGAATCTGAACCTTTTACGCCAATTCAGCGCGCCTTAGAACGCTCAAAAGCATTAACAAGCGCAGATTTATCGATCGCTTTAGATAATCTAGGTTGGTCTAAGGCCCAACTAGCAAAGAAACTGGGGGTCGATCGCTCCCTAATTACGCGGTGGATTAAGGGAGAGCGATCCATTCAACCAAAACACCAAAACCAAATTCGTACACTTCTGAAACTTTAGTAGGTACGCAAGAACGAACTGAAAGCGGCTCTATAAATTTCCCTGCCACTGTTCTAGCTTGCGTTGCTTGTTGAGCAGTTGCATCGTTTCCCAATACGGGCGTTTGTTGGCAATTTGACGGTTCAATAGCTCAATCTTGCGGGCAGCACCGGGGCTAGGCGATCGCCCTTCGGGATGTTGACAGATATAGCAGGATTTATGTTTCCATGCTTCTTCTTTACTGCTCCACACCTCACAATTGAACCAATATTCAATGTAAGTGTCGATCGCACCGCTGTCTCGTTCCTTCACCACCCGTTTCTCTTGCTTCCACCCTACCGCTACCGCAGAAGCTGGTCCTAGCGGATCAGGTGGCTCGCTATCCACTAGGACTAAAGCATCAATTTCTGCGCGTGATACAACGGAACGTTGGTATAAGTACAGAAGCAGGTAAAGCGCCAGTTTTTTTTGATCGTCACTAGAAAGTTGATCGACTAGGGCGATCGCTTCTGATAAAGCAGGCGAGAAGTTTGGGAAAGTATCCACTAGGACAAACTCACTTGTTATAACCAATCCATCGGAAATTGGTGGACTTTCAAAAATGGATATGTGCTTATCCTAGTGGATAGACCTGTAATTCTTTCTAAACTTTAAAAAGAGAGCGATCGCTACTCCTCCACATAAAGCAAATCTTTTGGGTCTAAATCCATCCGCTCACCTCTGGGATTTTTGCCACTGACCCACAGGCGACCAGCATTCGTGAACACTCGCTCAATAGCCATTTCTTCACCCTGTAAGAGCCATCCCCGCCTATTTTCCGCTGACCCGTTTGCAGATTGAGTGTTGACAAAAGCTTTAACTCTAAAACCAATGTTGTACAAGTCTACGAACACTACCCCATTGGCAAACGCAATTTCCTTTAGTTTTATCCGCATAGCGATCGCTTCCTATCAGTTTTCAGTGGAGCCTTTTATCTAAGAGCTTTGCAACCATTTCTGCGCGAGAGGAAACCTCAAGCTTACGGAACATTCGCTTTAAAGCTTGCTTTACAGAGTTTTCCGTAATCCAAAGTTGATGGCCAATTTCTGCATTGGTTTGTCCCAACGCCACTAGTTCGGCAATCTGCAACTCACGGGGTGTTAAATGTTGGCGTAGCTTTCCTGGAGATGTGCTGTTGAGTGATTGGTGCTGCAATATAATGCCAGGTGTCTCCACGGTTGCCACCCAAGTTGATAAGTGTAAGCAAATGGCACTCAAATCAACTAAATTTTCGCTATTAAACGCAGACATCGTTTGTTCACGAGTACAACC
Organism: Trichocoleus sp. FACHB-591; assembly: GCF_014695845.1. Lineage (NCBI taxonomy): Bacteria > Bacillati > Cyanobacteriota > Cyanophyceae > Leptolyngbyales > Trichocoleusaceae > Trichocoleus > Trichocoleus sp. FACHB-591. The sequence goes on along the minus strand of NZ_JACJPA010000085.1, from coordinate 31,529 downwards.
AACTGTGCCTACAATTTGACCTTGATTAATAATTGGTCCTGCCATTACATGCCAGTGATCAGGGCGAGGACAGATTAATTTCCAAGTCTTGGGCGTTGTGACTAAGCCTTCATGAACGGGAGCATGCCGCTCTGCTAGATAACGGGCTACAGGATTCAGCTCGGTGGAGAGGGCAATTTTCAGGATTTTCTGAAGATTGCGATCGCTGAAACGTTTTTGATCAAAGAAAAAGATGGCAGATCGCTTCGCGGCAAAATATTCACCGATCTTAGGGGCAATGTGCAAGCGGAGAGCAGATTTGCTAGGGGTTTGGCGGATCGTTTCAAACAGAAACCCTAAGGAACTTGCCATAAGTGAAGGGGACTAAGTGTACCCGATCGAGGTCTAGAAACGCTAAAGCACTCAGCCTATGTTAGCCATAATCTCAACAGCAATTCAGCATTGCTTGATGATCAGCAGAACGAGCGAGTATTAAGAAGTAAAAATGACCCAAACTGCCATCTTCAATCCATTCTTTGCAACCATGTTTTTAACCCTCCTAGTCTGGGTGTATATGTACGTTCGTCGGATCAGCTTCATCAATAGTCAGAAACTCCGCCCGAAGGAACTCGCTGCACCTGGTGTACTGGCGCAGATTTCACCACCCAGCGTCTCCAGTCCATCAGATAACCTAAAAAATCTATTTGAGATTCCGGTACTTTTCTATGCGCTAGTTCTATATCTTTTCGTCACACAGCAAGTTGATGCAGTGTACTTAAACGCTGCATGGATTTTTGTTGGATTCCGCGTATTGCATAGCATTGTCCACTGTACATTCAATCTCATCATGCTTCGGTTCTATCTCTACCTATTTTCCACGCTTGCAGTGTGGTTTATTGCTTTCCGTGCAGCCTTTATCCACTTTGGTACGTAGAGTTTCTTGGGCGTTGCAACCCTCATCACCATGACATAAACCTGTCGGTCATCGACGAATGTTAGTCACCCGCAGTTGAAAGCGGTCAGAAGGAGCAACCGTCAATCCCCGCCGCATCGGTCGAATCGGCTTAGGGTTAACAATCGCCATCTCTAGATGCGATACCAACTCAAACAGCACCAACTTCATCTCAAACAAGGCAAAGGCTGCTCCAATACAGCGGCGATCGCCTCCTCCAAAGGGAAAGTACTCGTAAGGAGAAAACTGCCGCTCCAAAAACCGCTCTGGTCTAAACTGCTTCGGTTCTGGGTAAACCTCTGCTCGGTGATGTGCCAGATAAATCGAGGGCATGACCAAGGTACCGGGTTCGAGAGCATAGCCTGCAATCTCCAGCGGTTGCTTCACCACCCGAGGAAACGCACTGAGAGCGATTGGATAGAGCCGCAAGGTTTCCTGGCACACGGCGCTGAGATAGGGCAGCCGTGCGATCGCCATCGAATCAGGACTGGGTTGCAATCCCTTTACTTCTGCGAGCAGCTTGCTACGCACTTCCGGCAAGGAGGCAATCCAGTACAAAGCCCAAGCAAGGGCTGAGGCTGTGGTTTCGTGCCCTGCAAACAAGAGCGTGATCAGTTCATCTCGCAGTTCGACCTCGCTCAGCGGTTGCCCTTCCGAGTCACGGGCTGCCATGAGTAAAGCCAAGATATCCGTTCGCCCCACCTCCGCCTGACTCCGGCGATCGGCAATCTCAGCATAAAGCAGGTCATCCACTTGTTGACGGAGCCGTAAAAACCGTCCCCAAGGACTCCAGGCTCCCCAGTCCTGCTGCAAGAAAGGATAGAACAGGAACATCGCTCCGAAGGGAGAACCAAAACCATCGAGCATTTGAGTCAGCGCTTGCTGCAACTGGTCATAACGTGGCCCGCCGTTGAGACCAAATACAGCTTTGAGAATCACCTGCAAAGAAATTGACTGCATTGCAGGCCGCACAGCAAATGTGGTGCCCACCCTCCACGGGCTCCTCACTTGAGTAGTAATATCCTGAATGATTTGAGCATAGGAGCGCATGCGATCGCCATGAAAGGGAGGCATCAAGAGCTGGCGCTGGCGTTGGTGGGCTTGGCCTTCCAGCAAGACAATGCCATGCTTACCGAGGAGGACTCTAAGAATCTGATTGCCTCCTCCAGCACTCAGTTGCTCTGGTTTGGCGGTGAAAATAGCTTCCAGCGCTTCGGGGGTGCTGAAATAGACCAAGGCGGGTTTGGTGTCTGGAGGAGAGACGCGATAGTCATCGCCATACGCTTGAGTGCGAGCTTCTAAGGTTTCTAGCGGGCGAAACAGAAAACGCAGACCCCAGAGGCGACGTTGCCAGAGGGAAGGGTTAGTAGGACCATTCAGGAGCCGTGGAGAGGTGTCAGCCATGATGAAGAGAGTAAGTACAGACTAAGTACAGACTGAGATTGCAGTTAAAAGGTGCCACTTCATGTTAACTGGCAATTTGTGGGCAAGTCGGTGGCAATTGGGCTCTCAGGCGATCGCTCTAGGAGTTCTCACGGTAAATTCTCAGCAAGCACAAAAAGAGTAGTCCGCATAAGACTACTCGTGTGTTATTCAATCAGGGTTCTGACGACCTACATTAAAACCCTGAGTCTATTTGAAAAAACTGGGCCGCTTAGACGCTAGGCTGTGTTCTGGAGACACTCGGCCCCTCGACTTCTGCTGACTTCACAAAGCCAAAGTAGAAAGCGATCGCAGCAGTAATGGCATCGAGCCAGACGTTATTGCCAAAAAGTGGAGCGAGTCCGAATAGAGTATTGGTAGAAGGAAGCAGTCCTAAAACAACACTTGCTGCATAAAGGAGAGCAAAGATGCGATTAAACACAATCGCTCCAGTTAAACTTGTAGATGCAGCAATTCCCCAAATACCTACTAAAAGGCCGATGGCATTATGGAAATAGTTGGTTGGGAATACCCCAAATATATAGCCAAAGCCTGGTTCGGAGGTAAAGTTTGCAGAGGGAGAGACAAAAGCAGGCAAAAATCCAGCTAGGCCCAGTAATAAGAAGAGTAGACCCAGACTAAGCGCCGCATAACGAATTCCTGAAGCTGAAGTAGTTGATGTTTGCATGACAGTATTTTGGTTCTTAAAGGTTTTTGACGTGGGATCGAAACTGTTAGACCTGGTTTGAGAGCAACCCAGACCGCTTATCACTAACCCTTTGGGTTCTTAGTAGAGGATTACCGAACTAGGTGAAGTACATCCCGAAGTACACTGTACCCGCCCAGATCCCAAAGCAAATAGGCAACAAAACCAATCATGGCTAAACGGCCATTCCATAACTCCTGCTGTGGGTTCCAGCCAAAGATCCAAGCATTACGATCGGCACCGTTGTAAGCGGGAGCTACTGCAGGGACTTGGGCTGTATTGATGGTTGAAGTTTTCATGGTGAATCGCTCCCAATGAGACTATTTCGCTTCCATGTTATTGAGTTGATCTCCTGAAAGAGTCTGCCGTTGGGATTGGCTTCTGTCTATGTCTCAGGATTGGCTAAGGAGTCGGATCACCAACGTAGGAGGGGCGCGATCGCGAGTTTGGCGGCAAATTTTAGCAAATGTTCTAATCCAGAAATAATCGCACCTCAGGAGGAAGAAGGAGCCGCTTACCGGGCTGCAATATTAGCGATGGTTGAGGTGGGTGCCTATCCTAACTTGACGACTGCACTTAAAATTGTGCTGCAAGAACAAAGTGTCGTCCAGCCACAAGCTAATGTTGTCTACAAAGAAGCGTTCCAGCGATCTCCATTACTCTATGAAGCTCTCAAAGCCATCTGGTGATCAGCAACCTACTCACAGAATTGTCATTGTTGGGGGTGGCTTTGGTGGTTTATATGCCGCTAAAGAACTAGGACGCTCTCAGCAATTCGATGTCACCCTAATTGACAAACGTAACTTCCATTTATTTCAACCGCTGCTATACCAAGTCGCCACCGGAAAACTTTCTCCTGGCGACATTTCATCCCCCCTACGAGCTATCCTCAGCCGTCATCGTCAAGTTAAGGTTTTGATGGATGAAGTGCTAGACATTGATCCTCAACAGCACCAGGTGACATTATCGAGTGGAACTTTACCCTACGACACTCTAATTGTCGCGACGGGGGTTAGCCACCATTACTTTGGGAACGAACAATGGGCAGATGTGGCACCGGGCCTCAAAACCATTGAGGACGCCCTGGAAATGCGGCGACGGATTTTTCTCGCCTTTGAAGCTGCTGAAAAAGAAACAGATCCCGAGAAACGGCGAGCTTGGTTGACGTTTGTGGTAGTCGGTGGCGGACCAACGGGAGTAGAGTTGGCAGGAGCCCTGGCAGATTTGGCTTATACGGCACTGAAGGATGATTTTCGCAGCATTGATACGAAGGAGACTCGGATTTTATTGCTCGAAGGTGTCGATCGCGTGCTCCCACCTTATCCACCCGACCTTTCAGCTAAGGCTGCGCGATCGCTCGAAGATTTAGGCGTTGTCGTTGAAACCCAAACCTTGGTGACAAATATTACCACAGATGCCGTAACAGTTCGCCAAGGTGAACAAACTCGGCAAATCCCGACCAAAACGGTGCTTTGGGCAGCCGGGGTTCGTGCTTCTAAGATGGGCACCGTGCTAGCGGAGCGGGCAGGTGCAGAACTCGATCGCGTGGGCCGAGTCATCGTCAATCCTGACTTAAGTTTGCCGGGAGAACCTGACATTTTTGTCGTCGGGGATCTTGCACATTACGCCCATCAGGATGATAAGCCGCTACCAGGCGTTGCCCCAGTGGCGATGCACGAAGGCGCTTATGTCGCTAAGTTGATTCAACGTCGCTTGCAAGGAGAAGATTTACCTCCCTTCCGCTATTCAGACGCGGGTAGCTTGGCGGTGATTGGTCATAATGCCGCTGTGGCAAACTTCGGTTGGTTGAAAATCTCAGGATTCCCAGCTTGGCTGATTTGGGTCTTTGTTCATATCTACTATTTGATCGAGTTTGATAACAAGATGATCGTGATGATCCAATGGTTTTGGCACTACTTTACTCGCAAAGGTGGAGCTCGCCTCATTACCGGTGAGGAGGGCAAATTGAATGAGAGCGAGTTTACCGCAGAAGTAGAGCGCGATCGCACTTTAATCCGCTAAACTTTGGCAAGAATGGTCTGAGTTGCTGCTCATTAGTAATCATGCTGCATCAGGAATCAGACCGTTCATCAACTTGCCCCACAAGCGCTTATGCTGATGGAGTCCAGCAGGGATAGCGCTATGCCCTACTACAGCCAGCTTGAGAAAATTCCCACACGGCTCGAAGCCCTCAATCATCAAACCGTCGATCAGCTAAAAGCACTAGCGCAACTGTTGCCAGATGGTAAAATTCCGACGCGCAAAGCCGAGCTTGTCAGCCATGTGATGGAACGGATGCAGGCCAAATCGCTGCGATCGCCCAGGTGCAGGAAAATACGCTGATTCTCACCAGCAGCCTCACCTCCGTTCGCCAGTGGCAGCGCGAACTACTGGATAAAACGACACTACCTCCAGATGCGATCGCCGAATACAGCGGGGAGTCAAAACAGACGGCTCCGATCACGTTAGCGACGTATCAAATCCTGAGCTATCGTGCCAGCAAAGACGGGAAGTTTCCGCACTTTCAACTGTTTAATGCGCGATCGTGGGGTTTGATTATCTATGACGAAGTGCATCTGCTGCCTGCCCCATCTTCCGCATTACGGCTGAACTGCAAGCCCGCCGACGTCTAGGACTGACCATCACCCTGATTCGTGAAGATGGCAAAGAAGGAGATGTTTTCGCTCTGATTGGCCCCAAGCGCTACGATGTGCCCTAGCGTGAACTTGAAGGTCAAGGCCTCAGGGGGTAACAGGAAGCTTGAAGCAGATGTGTAGCAAGGGATAGAGCTGCCAAGCACAAAAAAAGATAGGCTTGCTACTTGAGCACAAGCCTACCCCTAAAAATGCTGCCTCTATTCTACCAAGCTCACCTCCAACAGTGCCTCAGTCCTCGCCATTACCTACTTGTGAATCTGCTGGTCTTGCTATTGCAATGGCACAAACAAGTGCGCCTCGAAAGACTCGCTGCTACCTTGCCACTACCGATTCGATTCGAGGGTCGTCGCCGCTGTTTGCAACGCTTGTTTTCGAGTCCTCAATTGCACATTGATACCCTCTGGTTGCCTTTGGTGGGCTACTTGCTATCTTGCCAATTTCGAGTCGGACAAACTCTTTACTTGGTCCTCGACCGCACGCAGTAGCAAGGGGTGAATGTGCTGATGGCCAGTGTGATTTATCGAGGACGAGCTTTGCCTTTGTACTGGCAGTTCTTGTCACATTCAGGGAGTTCGGGCTTAGCGCCACAACAAGCGGTTTTGCGTCCCCTTTTAGCGCTGCTGAAGCCTTATCAAGTTGTGGTCTTAGGTGACCGGGAATTTTGCTCGGTGCATCTGGCACAATGGTTGGGCCAAGAGCAGTTCAGCTTCTATTTACGCTTACGCTGTAACGAGTACGTTCAAGATGAAACGGGTTTGGTTGAGCAACTCCAACACCTGGGATTAAAACCGGGTCAATCCCAATTCTTCGAGCAGGTGAGGGTGACGAAACAAGCGGGGCTGGGATTGTTTAACGTGGCGAGTTATTGGAAACGAGCTTATCGAGGCCATTGCGAGAAAAGGGCTTGGTTTCTCTTAACCAATCTGCCCTCTTTAGGCGCTGCTGTGAAGGCTTACCAGCAGCGCATGGGCATCGAAGCTTTTTTTCGGGACTACAAAAGTGGAAGGTATCAAGTCGAATCTACTCGTCTCAATCCCCAACGCTTATCGGGTTTATTTGTCCTCTTAGCCCTTGCCTATACCAGTGCAGTCATTCAAGGTCATGAAGTTCGCACTCAAGGCTTAGCTAGCTATGTTTGTCGAGCCAAAGAAAGCCGAAGAATGCGTCGCAGACATAGCGATTTTTGGATAGGTTTGTATGCCCAAGCCTGGTTAGGAGGGATGGAGTTAGCCACCGATTGGGTAGAGTCTTGGATACAGCTCAGTGGCAATAAGCGACCCTATCTTCAGCAAGGCTTGCATTCTGCTTTCCGCCTCCAGTCTTTGTTCTAGCCTTCTTGTTACCCCCTGAGCTAAGTAAGGTCTAGTAATTAGTTATTTATCTAGAATTAAATTGTTACCTGGAGATCAGCGGAACTGTGTATCAGTTTGCCGCCGCTTGTACAACCGAATCCATTGTTTTTGGCGCATCTAGACCAGGATATGCAGAGGTACAAATCCAGTCTTGGATTTTGTTTATGAAGAGTCAAGGGATTCAGCGAGTTTGCTGTCTATTGGACAAATAGCAGCTATTTTGCTATCCAGATTTGTTGGGCTGCTACAAGCAAGCCTTTGGAATCAAGAATGTCTGCTGGGCAGCGATCGCGGAGTTTGAGATTTGCGATTGCCCCACCCTTCAGCGCATCATTTTGCCGTTTCTCCTAACGTCAAATCAATGTCAGCAAAAACCAGTGGTTCATTGTTCGGGGGGGATTGGACGAACGGGGCAGGTTCTTAGTGCATGGCTTGTATTTGGACGAGGTTTGTCTCGGCAGGCAGGAGTTCAGGCAGTTCGCCAAACGGGCAAAAATCCCTATGAAGCTGTAATTGCAGCTCCTATACGGGGTAAAAGTCCGTTTCGAGTATTGGCTAGATTTGAACAGTCTTTTAAACGTTTGCAGTCGTAATGAATGATAGGCAGAGTTCAACCATCAAATATCCTCAGCCATATGTCGCAATGTCCTCTCGCCAATCGCTGCGTGTTTTGGGTTATCAATTAATCCCGTGTCTAGCAGCACAACGCCAAAGAATATTGCCCATCCTCTCGCCCGTTGCAGGGTTGCTTCAGAAGCATTATATTCTAAAGTAGCTTGTTGACGGGTTTGTGGATCAGAAAAAAGCATCCAGATTGCAGCTAGATCTGTGGCCCGATCACCCCTTGTGATATCTCCCCAATCTATAACGCCTGTGATCACACCCTTCTCAACCAATACATTGCGGAGATGAAGATCACCATGTATCCAGGTTGCTTCAACATCCATTGGTGTATCTAATGCCTGATTTCAAACGTGTTTAATGGCTGGAGTCATCAAGTTTGTTTTCTGTTCTAACCGCTGTATTCGTTCCTCAATAAAAGCGGCTCGACGGTGCAACGGCACACCTCTAAATGGGTTAGAGGGGGCATTCGGTGGCGTAGGACGATGGAGCGATCGCAGAAATGCCGCAAACCGTTGTGCTTGGTTTTGATCTGGTTCTTGCTGGTCAGCCGTCACCCCCTCTAACCAAAGCAATGTTGCGACGAGGCAGCCGGACAGATAGCTGATCACCCAATCGAAACATGACATTATCCCAACCTGCATTTACTAAATGAAGCGGCAAATGCGCCAGATCAGGATGCTGTGCGACCAGAAGAGAATGAACTAGGGAAGCATCGATTTCAACCTCAGAATCGGGTGTTCCGATCGCCCCTGCGATCTGCTTTGAACTCATGTTTGCCTCCCCAGTCAATCTCAACTAATCTCAAACAGGGCGCTCTAGAAGTTGCTCTCGACGGTATAGGAACAAGGGTAGAGAACAGGAAAGTCCAACGCCAAAGGTCAATCCAATATACAAAATGATCCAGGCTCGTGGGATGTTTAACCGCTTCAGTTCAATCCACACAAAGCAAAAGAAGGCGATCGCAGAAATCAACAAATCCGTTGTCAGCCCTGCTGCAATGTTATTCGCAAAGGCTTGCTGCAGGAAAAATGAGGGGGAAAGCAATGCTGATGGATCTTGCAGGAGCCAGAACCAGGGTTCAATGGAACCGGCAATGGTCAGTATCAAATACAGAACTTTGATACCGTTGAATGTGTAGGTTGTTGGAAGATTCGTTGCCTTCAACATCGGGTTTACCCTCAATCAGGATGCTTTCATCATGGAAGCGAGAGATAATCAAAGCAATTACCTCTCAGGTAATCAAAACTATCTTTTGCCAACCTGGTTATGCAGCAACGCACCCATGCCTCAAATCTACCCCTCGACTCGTTTGGACGGCTCCTGAAGCAATGGCGGAGCCAGCGAGGACTTAGTCAGCTTGATTTAGCCATGACCAGTCAAGTGTCTCAACGCCACATTAGTTTTCTGGAATCGGGACGAGCCAAACCCAGCCGAGAGATGGTGTTACAACTAGCAGAGGTGCTAGAGATTCCGTTAAGACAACAAAACTTGATGCTGACTGCTGCTGGATTTGCCCCCGTTCACACAGAGACTGACCTATCGGCTCCTGAAATGACTTCGATCCGTAAAGCGCTCGACTTCATGCTGCGACAGCAGGAACCCTACCCTGCAATTGTGGTCGATCGCTACTGGAACCTGCTGCTGACCAACCCTGCTGCCAATCGACTGCTGAACGCTTTTATTAGCCCCGAGGAACTGCAAGCCCACTTCTATCGCAATGGGAAGGTCAACCTGATGCGGGCGATGTTTCATCCTCAAGGGTTCCGTCCCTTTGTTGTGAACTGGGACGATTTTTCAGTGCATTTGTTACAACGCTTGCAGCGAGAAGCCATTGCTGAGGGTGACAGTAAACAATCTAAAGCCTTATTGAATGAGTTAATGAGTGATCCCGGAATTGCTGGGGTTTGGCATGCTGCTGCTCGTGCGGCTCAAAATACCATGCTGCTGACCGTTCATCTCAAACGAGGAGAGCTGGAATTGCAATTTTTCTCGACGATCGCCACCCTCGGCACTCCCTACGACATTACCTTGCAAGAACTCAGGATTGAATGTTTATTTCCAGCCAATGACCAGACAGAGCATCACTGGCAACAACTCCTGAAATCTTAGAATCCTTTAGAACTCGAACCTAATAATGCTCTGTCTGGTCTGGCTCTAGAATAGACACAGCTTGAGTTGTAAATCTGACGATGCAATCTAAACACAACGAACCCAGTCTTCCAACTTGGCGGAGTAGAGCAACTCAATTTTTATTGGGTTCACTCCTGGGGTCTTTCTTGATCCTGGTTCCTCTCTCCTATGGCATGTACTTCACACCAGAAGCCGTTCATCTCGTTCATTGTATTGGTTCGGCTGCTTTTGTGTTGCTGTGTGGGGTACTCTCCGCAGTGTTCGGAGATCGGTTTTTACAGCTGCTTTCTAAACTGTTCGAATCGATGCCTACTAGTTGAAACGAGTGCAGCCCTAAGATCACTCAAACCCGCCTGGTATTCATCAGCCTCAGCCTTTCAACGTTGCGGTGTCGGGGAAGTTTTTGATGGTTAATCAGTTGCCAGAATCTCCAAGAGCTTGCTTTACAGGTCGTTCGACTTCAAGGCAAAAAGTCGATTGGAACAAAATATCTTTCGTGGGGTTTGATGCGGCTGGCTGACACCCATAAAACAACGCAGAGCGAGTTATTTCAGCGTTACGGCATTAATCTCGAAACTTTGAATCATCAACTCATAGAAGTCATTTGAGATAGGTATTAATGAGAGGCAGGGTGAGTGCAGAGCGCGTCCTGAAGGGAATCAACTTTGCTGCGCGTGCCTTGTATCGGGGCAATTTAGTCAAGATTTTATCAAAGCTGAAATCTTATATGTCAGTAATAAACAGCCCTACCATTGATGTCGTTGCCTGGATTTGCATCCGGGATAGACAGGTCTTGTGTGCCCGGACAATGGGCAAGAATGTGTTTTATCTACCCGGTGGCAAGCGGGAGAAGGGTGAGTCTGATTGGGAAGCTTTGTGCCGAGAGGTTCAGGAGGAACTCAATGTCAGCCTGATTGCTGAAACCTTAACTGAGGTGATGGTGCAAGAAGTCGCGCATGGCTACACAGAGCCAACTCAGGTGACAATGCGCTGCTTCCAGGCAGACTACAGGGGTGAAATCATTGCACACTCTGAAATCGAATCGATCGCGTGGTTGAGTTATGCGGATTTAGACCAATGTGCTCCAGCCACTCAACGGGTATTGGAGTATTTGTCTCAGCAGTGGATTGATTAGGCGCGATTGATAACAAGAAATGGCTGTTCAACAGCATCCATCGTTTCGATTAGCACTAGCTCCATAAGAAAATAATACGGTAGCCTACCGATAAACTGTGTATTTTAATGGGGTAGCTTCTACCCTGCTGAAACGGATACTGAGCTCAAAACTACTCACTTTTCAGGTGGCAAATTCGCTCAACCGAGAAGAGTCATACGATAGTTCAAGCATCCTTACTACCGCGATCCCCGGTCTGCCTGAGTGTGTCTCTAGGAAGAGACTGAGAGCTTTTTCTTGTGTTTGAATTGGCTCATAGCTAGAGGCACTGAGGCTTTAGCGGGCAAGTAAGGAGAACAGATGCCAGAAAGTACATCACCATCAGAAATGCTCTACCGAACTCTCGGCAGCACTGGGGAGACCGTTTCTGCGATCGGGTTGGGCGGATGGCACCTCAGCTTGGAGCGGGTGGATGAGCCACTGGCGCTCCGGATTGTTCGCAGTGCGATCGATCGCGGTATCACCTTTATGGATAACAGTTGGGATTATAACGGTGGCCTCAGCGAGATGCGGATGGGAAAAGCATTGCGTGATGGCTACCGAGACAAAGTATTTTTGATGACGAAGATTGACGGTCGCTCTAAGCAAGAAGCCACCAGACAGCTAGACGAATCTTTGCAGCGCCTGCAAGTAGATTGCATTGATCTGGTCCAACATCACGAAATCATCCGCTACGAAGACCCCTATCGAGTTTTTGATGAGGCAGGAGCCCATGCCGCTTTGGTTGAAGCAAAAGAAGCTGGTAAACTGCGATACATTGGCTTCACCGGGCATAAAGCCCCTCAAATTCATCTCCACATGCTGGAAGTTGCCGCTCAGCAAGGGTTTAAGTTCGATGCGGTGCAGATGCCGCTGAATGTGATGGATGCTCACTACCAAAGCTTTGCCAAGCTAGTGGTTCCAGAACTGGTGAAGCAAAACATTGGCATCTTGGGCATGAAAAGTCTGGCAAACGGCGTGCTTTTACGCTCCAATACAGCAACGCCAATTGAATGCCTGCACTATGCTCTCAATCTGCCGACGTCGGTGGTGATTACGGGAATTGATAGTCTGGAAATTCTGGATCAAGCCTTGGAAGCGGTGCGAACCTTTCAGCCGATGAACGAGGAGCAGGTGCGATCGCTCTTGGCAAAAACGGCAACGGCAGGAGCCAGCGGTAAATTCGAACCCTTCAAAACGTCATCGATTTATGACGGCACTGCCCAAAATCCTGATTGGTTGGGAGAGGAGCCAGAGCGCATTCAGGAATTAATGTTAGCGTAAGCTAGAGGGTAGATTAGGATTTAGCGGCAGGGCGATCGCGCTCTCCTTGGCAGGTAGCATGATGATGAGCCTTTCAATAACTTCGAGTCACTCGAATTCACCAACACACTTCCCTGAGCAGGGCTGCTCCCGTTAGGGAATGTTCGTGCTTAGCTATCCATCCACCGATCCTGCTTTCAATCCTAGCCCACAAATTATAGAGTCACATCTACAGTCATTCCAGCTCGGCGTAAGCGCTCTGCCAGCACTTTACCTAAGCCAGTCGCAGGCGTCAGAATCCCGCCGCGTGTCTGCCCACCTGGTAGTTCATCTAGTTGCAAGGCTAGACTCAGAGCCGATTCACAGACAAATTTGACTGTGGCTCGATTGCCTGGGTCTCCTTGGCCTCGGATCAGTCCTCGCACTTGGCGGCCATCTGTTGCAGTCCCTACCAGTTCACAGGAGAACCACCCATCATTCCTCGTTTGCTCAGACGGTCCATCACCTGGTTGCGGCAAGAGCGGTTGCAGCAGCGATCGCGCTTGGGGTTGTTGCACAATGCCTGTAAATAGAGCCAAGCCAGCGGTAACACTCGTTGCTTTCAGCCACGACAGCGGTTCATCGAACTTGAGATACTCCTGATAGGTGAAGTCAGGTCCGTAGGAGTCTTGCCACTCCTCGTAGAGAGCAGCACTTCGACGGACAATGCGGGTATTGACAGGCCCCATGACGAAGGGAGCGACCCAAGTGTTGAGGTCGGCAGCAAAAGAGGGCGTTTGGGGGTCACGGTGGCGTTCAGCCTGAGTGGGAGGGGGAGAGGAAGTGTTGAGAGGATTCAGCAGGAAGGGATCATTCATCTGAGCGGCCCCAGCGGAATCATAGAGATGGAAAGCCGAGGCCAGCGTCCCCCCATTCAACTCCCCATAAACCTGGAAATAGGCATGCACCTGCTGACAAGGAACCCCTAGTTCTCGTTGTAGGTGCCGTACCACAAGGTAGGTGCCCAAGTCCGATGGCACCGAATCAAAGCCACAACAAGGAATGATGCGAGTGCCATCAGCCGCCGCTTGAGCTTGGTAGCGATCGATCAAGGTTCTGACCCAGGGTGTTTCTCCCGTAACATCGACGTAGTGCGTTCTGAAGCGAACGCAGGCATCGACCAGGGCATTGCCATAGAGGGCAAAGGGACCAGCCGTGGTCAGCAGGACTCGGGTCTGAGAGACAATAGCGGCGATCGCCGCTTCGTCCTGACCGTCGGCAACGAGCACATCGACGGTGGCACCGACTTCAGCACGAACGGCTTCCAGCTTCTGGCGGTTTCTCCCCGCGATCGCCCATCGCAAAGGTGGGGCATGGCGAACAAAGTATTGCACCGTCTGTTTGCCGACAAAACCACTGGCACCGTAAAGAATGACATCATAGAGACGCTCAGGCATGACAGAACCACTCCTAGGCACAGGCTGCACTGGCCACTATACTCTTTCCAGCGTTGGAGGTCACATGGCAACTTATCTCGTCACAGGGGCAAATCGGGGCATTGGTTATGAGTACTGTCGGCAACTGCAAGCTCGAGGCGATCGCGTCATTGCGGTTTGTCGCAGCACCTCTGAGGAATTGCAGCAGTTGGGGGTGCAAGTGGAGGTAGGCATTGACATTACCTCAGACGCTTCTGTGGCAGACTTACAAAAGCGCCTGGGTGACAAGGTCATCGATGTTTTGATTCACAATGCAGGCATCATTCAGCGCGTGACGCTGGACAACCTCAACTTCGACAGCATCCGAGAACAGTTTGAGGTCAATGCCCTAGGGCCTCTCCGAGTCACACAGGCACTGCTACCGCACCTGCAAGGGGGTTCCAAGATTGTGTTGATGACCAGTCGCATGGGCTCGATTGCCGATAACACTTCAGGCAGTTCCTATGGCTATCGCATGTCGAAGGTGGCCTTGTCGATGGCAGGTAAATCTCTGTCTCACGACCTCAAACCGCGTGGCATTGCCGTGGCGATTCTGCATCCTGGTCTGGTGCAAACTCGCATGACGAACTTTACGGCCAGTGGCATCACACCGGAAGAGTCTGTGCAGGGATTGTTAGCTCGAATTGATCAGTTAACGCTGGAGAACACAGGTACGTTCTGGCACGCCAATGGAGAAGTATTATCTTGGTAATCACGCCGCTTTGATCTGACTCAAATCTGGGTGGCGATCGCAAGGTCTATCCTCGCAACATCCTCCTACTAAAGGCTTACTAGCTCCTTTAACGTCGGGGTGTGAATCGAACAAATGGCAAAATAGCTGAAACACCCCTCAGCCCTCTCTGCACGATGAACCAAGAAGAAGTCACGCGGCAACAGTTTGACCGGACGGCCTCAGCCTACAGTACAGCACCGCTGTTTAGGCGCGGCCAAGACTTGCAGTGGCTCGTGGAAGTCGCTCACCCGAGTTCTAATTGGCAGGTACTAGATGTGGGCTGTGGGGCAGGGCACACAGCATTTGCCTTGGCTCCTTTCGTGCAGCAAGTAATAGGCATCGATCTCAGTGCTGGCATGTTGGCAGAAGCAGAGCGTAACTTGAGCGATCGCGGGCTCATGAATGTTTGGTTTCAATCTGCGATCGCCACCGCCCTCCCGTTTGTGGAGCAACAATTTGATTTAGTCACCTGCCGCTTTGTTGCCCATCACTTTCCAGCGCTCGAACCTGCCTTGGCAGAAATTCACCGAGTCTTGAAGCCCCAGGGACAGTTTTTAGTTGTGGATGTGATTTCGCCCGAAGATCCCGAATTAGCTTACTTCGTCAACCGCATCGAACAGTTGCGAGATCCCTCCCACTACTGGGAGTGGCAACTCTCTCAATGGCATACCGCGATCGCTTCAGTTGGGATGAATTTTGAGGTGCTCAGGCAGTGGCGGTTACCAATTGATTTTGAGGATTGGGTGAGGCGGCAACAAACACCATCTGCGGCTGTGACCCAACTAGAGGAGTGTTTAGACCATGCACCGCTGGCGGTTCAGCAAGCCCTCGTGATGACACGAGCACCGCGACGGACGTTCCAGCTCTGGGCTGCGCTGATGCGAGGAATGCCTGTCCCTGCCAGTCCTCCTCTCTAGTTAGCATTGATATCCTCCTTTGTCTCTCCCTCCCTGAAGTGCAATCCTCCCAATTTGTCCATGGGAAATTGCAGCGCGATCGCCTCTCGCTCCTATTAGGAGTCGAATCGTGAGGGTGCACGCCTCTCCTTTCTCTTGTCTCCCTCTTCCCCAAGTTTTCAGTCACCGTCGTGTTGGACAGAGACTGCAGAGTCAGAGTATTCAACGATCCTTTTGAAGAGCTTGCGTGCTCATCGCCAGGTACGGTTTTGTCCTTGGAAGTCCTAAGCCAGGTGCTCTATGCAACATCGTTGATTGCTGCAATTTTTAGGAAATCAGAGCTTTCGGTTTGTTGATCTACATCAGTTGCCCTCATTTAGCTCCACCTTTGATGAAATCACTGGAACAGATCATTTGTTGGTCACTGAGCACTGCTGTTTGGCTTAGCCTCAGCGGTTGTAGCTGGAATGCGATCACTCTGAAACCTACCCCCAGTGCTTCAGGGAGCAATTCTGGCGTGCCTCAGCTGCGCGAGGAGAGACAGGGGAGTGCTAGTCCCGCTAGTCCCGATGCTATCGAGAGCGCTCCCGCTCGTGCGGGACTGAGTGAAACGCAAAAAACATCTTTAAGCGAGTTAGGCATGCCAGTGCTCATTCCAGCTTATGTGCCCCAAGGCTTCCCCCTGGCTGAGGCGATCGCCAATGCGTGTACAGCTAGATCTCCCCGAAGCAGTCTTTGCCGAGAAGGCCCCCATTACACCTTGGTCTACCGCAATGCTCAAAACACCTGTTTTCTGGTGCGAGCAGTCGGAGGTGGCGTTGGGGGTGGAGCGGGTGAGTTTGAGTTTCAGACTCGTACCACCTTACTGGGAGATGTGAGTATCCTATTTGGTAAGTCTTCTGGAGAGAATCAACAGCCCACCGCCGAGCAATTGCGAGTCGTGCAACCCAATCTCTCTAGCTTCCCAGAGGCCTTACAATCGCCACCGGGTTCTTCTCGCTCTCCCTACTATTGGGTGAGTGCGGGGGATGATACCTATGATCAAGAGACCTACGCTTGCGAGCAAAATGCTAGCCTGACGCCGCTCGAAGTGGAGAAAATTGTTCAATCCTTGGTTTTGCTCGAGTGAGCGATCGCCCGCTGAGGCTAAGGATGGCTTGCAGCGAAGACTTCACACTTTGAAGCTAATCAGGACTTACGCAAGAGCCATCTGAACAGACGGATGCTTGAGTTGTGCAATCAAGTAGTTCGAGAGCATCCCATGCTTGACTTGATAGATGGTTTTGCTGCTCTGGTCAGCGAGCGATTTGAGCCGACTCCAAACCAGCAAAGCACAGGCAATATGGTTGCGCTGAATTCTGGCTTTGCGGCACTGACACGCCTCTACGCCCGTCAACTGCTTTAACTCACGGTGAAACTCCTCAATCTTCCAGCGCATACCAGACACATCTTGTACAGTATCAGTGGAATTTTGAGACAAGTCGTTGGTTGCAACATAATCCGTCCTGTAGGTGGAAACAGTGACCCGGAACAGTTTCACCTTCTTGTCATCGGGAAAGCCTGGCACCTCATACCAATTCAAGAAATACCTGGTACAGATAGGGCATTGACGATATAATCCCAACCTGTTAGCGAGGCAATCATCTGGGGATGTAACTGCTGCAATTGCTCTGCTAGCACTCCCCGCAAATGGTCCAGCGTTTCGTAAAGATTCCACGCCAACTTCGACTTCAAGTGCTGCCATAACCGCTCAATCGGGTTAAGTTCTGGTGAATAGGGGGGTTGAAATACCAACAAGTATTGTTTGGAATCTGGAGATGCTTGGTGCTATGAGCCGCAGCATTATCTAGTTGAATGATGTTGAGGGAGTCTGGAAATTGCTGGGATACTAAGTTCAAGAACATCTCAAAGCACGCGCTATCGAGAGGCGAGAACTCATAGAAGAAGCTCTCTCCTGTCTTCGGTTCAACCATGCCATAGAGGTATATCGCTTCGCGATGCCATTGCACTTGCCCAATCGGCTTCACGCCTTTGGCCGTGATTTTGCGTCGTTGAATCGTCTTTAACCCTAATCGGGTTTCATCTTGGCACCAGTAGCGTACGTTGGTAGCCGGATGAGCTACCAACATCAGGGCAAGCCGAACTGCCAGGGTTTTTGAAAAGCAGCTGCCTCTTGGGCTTGCTGCTCTACACTCACAGGACGGGGCACTTTCAACTTGGCTTTGAGGCGATATCGTACGTGCAGATGCACCACCGGATAACTGACCTCCACCCCACACTCTCGTTTGAGCCACTGCTGAATCCCCCCGTAACTGTCAAATCCCTCGCTCTGCTGTAGTTGTTGCTGTAGCTTCTGTATCTGCTGCCTCGGGGATATGTCGCTTCCGCCCACGTCCGGGGTGAGGGGCTAATAACTGGAGCACTCCTCCCTGTCGGTATTTGCCTAACCATCGTTCTAGAGTCACTCGATTGCGTCCTATCACCCCTGCTGCTTCAACCACGCTTTCGACCTGCTCACTTTTGAGTAAGTACAACAGTTGTAGTCGCTCTTTGCCACTTGCCGTTTTCTGCTGCCGCAGCAGTTCTCGCAACTCGTCCTCACTCTCCTCAATCTTGATTTTGCAAACCCCAACCATCCTGTTTCATCCTCCCACTCTAATCCCCTCTTCTCTATCTGTAGCAGATAAAAATTAAATTGGTATTAGACACTGTCCCATCTCCTTCACCTACCGCTTATGCCAGAGCAACCTGTACCAGAAATCGAGCTGCTACGCGCAGCATACGCAGCCTTCAACGCGCGTGACATTGATGCCGCCCTCGTCCTCATGACTCCCGACGTGGCTTGGCCGAAGGCATTCAAAGGCGGTTTTGTCCGTACTCCTGAAGCAGTTCGCGCTTACTGGACGGAGCAGTGGAGTGAGATCAATCCCCACGTCGAGCCGGTTACCTTTCACCCCGAGGAGGATGGGCAGATCTGGGTCGAGGTGCATCAGGTTGTGCGCGATCTGTCCGGAGCCGTGCTTGCCGATGAGCACGTCGGCCACCGTTTCACCATTAAGCATGGCTTGATTCAAGCCATGGAAGTCTGCCCACTTTCATCGTCTGGCCTCGGTGCTTAACAACGAACAACGCACATACACACCAGCTGTTGAGAGTTGAGCGGTATGCTACAAAGGTGATCTACAGCGGGGGATCGGCAACCTTAGCTGGCTGCGTTTCCGAGTTAGAGCTAGCTGTTGAATAGTGGCGAGGAGTTAATGATTTGCCCGAAGCTGCATTAACAGGTCGTGTTGCCCTTGTGACTGGTGTGAGTCGGCGCAAAGGGATTGGCTTTGCGATCGCCCAACAATTAGCGATGCTAGGTGCAGACATATTCATTCATTCTTTTTCACCCTTTGATGCCAGTCAACCTTGGGGTGCTGATCGAGATGGAATTTCTGCAATTATTAAAGACCTCCAGCAACAGGGCACTCATATTGCTCATGCTGAAGCAGATCTGCTCGACTGCACGGCTCCCCAACAACTGATGAACGCTGCTATACAAGCCTTTAGTCATATCGATATTTTGATTGCCAATCACGCTTATAGTACGATGGGGAGCTTGGAAGAATTAACCGCAGCAGAAATTGACAAGCATTTACAAGTGAATGTGCGAGGGACGTTATTGCTAGTGCAAGCGTTTGCGGCTCAACACGATGGTCGCCTGGGAGGTCGATTGGTGCTTCTTACTTCTGGGCATCATCTTAGCCCGATGCCTGGAGAGTTAGCGTATGTTGCTTCTAAGGGTGCGCTTCATCAGCTCACACTGAGTTTGTCAGCTCATTTAATTTCGCGGGGCATTACTGTAAATACAGTCAATCCCGGTGCAACAGACACAGGTTATGCGTCTGCTGAGCTGTATGAATCAATTCGGGCAGCTCATCCACAAGGTCGTTGGGGACGACCAGAAGATGCAGCACGTCTCATTGGGTGGCTTGTGACAGATGATGCTCAGTGGATTACAGGACAAGTCCTCAATTCCACAGGAGGTGGAGTATAGATGTTGAGTGCTAGCGCAGGCTAACCAATCAGCGCAGCGGACAGAAGAAGTTCGTCTGAGCGATTGCAAAGTCCGATGGCGACCCTGATTTTTGCCGTCATAGCCAGCATCACTGCCGCAAATGAGTCGGTTTGGTTGGTTGAGTACGAGAGGTTGTCTGCGACGGGTGATGGGATCGTTATGCAGCTCAAGTGATCGCTTGAATTATCATTGAAAAGTCATCTGTGGGATATTGCAAACGAACTTAAGCTTGAAGGAACAATGGAATGCTATGGCTTGTTGTGTCTCTGGGAGGATTGATAGGAGTAGTCGGGTTCGGAGCAATTTATCAAACACTTGCTACAAGCCGCGATCGACGCAGATTTCTGCCACCTGGAAAATTAATTGCAATCGATGGTAATCATTGGCACTATCAAATGATGGGCGAAGGACTCCCCACCGTCATTTTGGATAGTGGAGCCGGAGGGACTCACATTGATTGGCAACTCGTACAACCTGAAGTTGCGAAATTCACGAGAGTTTTGACCTACGATCGCGCAGGCTATGGCTGGAGTGATTTCAGTTCAGAACCACGCACAGCTGAGCAAATCGTTAGAGAGTTGCGGCAACTTTTGCGTGAGGTTGAGATTGAGCCACCTTATGTCTTAGTCGGAATGTCTTTAGGGGGTTTAGTCAGTCGTTTATTTTCCTATCACTATCCAGAAGAAGTGGCTGGGATGGTTTTAGTCGATGTAGCGCACGAGAGAATGTACGAGGAGACCCCAGCCGAGTGGGTTGAATTGAACAAACGGCTTGAAGGGCTATTAGTTCATGTGTTGCCAATCATGGGGCGCATAGGTTTGCTGCGTTTGCTCGTGACTTTTGATGCTTTACCGATGGCGGCTGGTTTATTCCAAAAATTCCCACCTGCACTGCGCCCGCTTGCTAAAGCAATCTATTCTCAAACTCAGTTTGGAAAAGCCTTTGCTCAGGAATCAGCTGCGGCATCAGCCAGTATGAATCAGGTTGAGCAGGTACGAAAGACAAATTCATTTCCTGACATTCCTCTTATCGCCTTGTCGTCTGGAGAGCCCGACTTCGACATCACCCAAGAGGTGCTTGAGAAATTGCAAGAATTACATGCAGATCTAGCGAGTGAGTCACCACAAGGTGTTCACACAATTGTGCACAACAGTGGACATGCCATCCAACTCGACCAACCAGAATCTGTCATTGATGCAATTCGCCAAATTGTTGAAAAAGTGCGTTGTAGTAGCATCACCTAACGCTTTAGTAGCTAGCGACAATGCCGAAAATGACTATCTTCGGCATTATTTGAGTTGCGATCGCTTGAGCTCTCAATGATTTGAGGCGTACTATAAAAAATACGTCATTATCTATTTTCAGCAATGTTTCTCAAAAGCAGGGACGGCATAGAGCCCGTGACCGCACTTTGCGGTTAATAATGTTTCGGGATGGGTTGAGAGTCGGAGATGTTGAACTCCTGAAATCGGATGCACTCATGCTGAATGAGCAAGCGATCGCAGGTTTTGATCACGCCCTTTCTGCCCTTTCAGCCTTCATTGATCAATTACTGCTCAGCCAGGATACTGCGGCGGCAATATCATTGTAGAACACGCGATGATTGGCCTCGCCAAACGCCAGACGGGCCAGGTAAGCAATCCCCGTATTGGGCACAACTATGGCGACTTTTACATCAGCTTGCTTGAGCGCATCGGTTAACCCCTGCTGCGTGAGCACAATTTCTATCGGCGGGCGCTCAAGTTCCAAGGCATCGTACATCACCTGTTTGCATTCCGTGTCCCTCTGCAACACCCCAATGCGCTGATGGCACTCCTGTATAAGAGCGGCTGTAGCCACCCCGCGAATTCGCGCGAGGATGATTCCACCCACAGGCTCAACCCATAACTGATCTGGACTCTCGTTTGGCATAAGGATGCTCGTTGATGAAATTGTCTCAGCTCAACTTTTAATTAGTCCAAATCAATGTTGCCAATCTCCCAAGTTGGACATGAGCCCGAAAAATTTTCCGTATAGTACCTCTAATTTCGGGAATTAGCCCGAATTCTTCAGTGTTTCTTCGCACTAGTTTCGCCTTCTCCTTGGCTAGAGTCTTGGATGCAGCTCAGTGGCAATAAGCAACTCTATCTTCAGCAAGGCTTACATGCTGCTTCCCGCCTCCAGTCCTTGTTCTAGCTTTCTTGTTACCCCCTGAGGTAGTTTTGTGGTCAAGTGGCAAGCCTACTTTTTTGTACTTAGCAGCTCTATTGCCCGCTACATAGTTACTTCAAGCTTCCTATCACCCCTTGAGGCTTCGCCAGTTTGAACCTATGAAAAAATGTTCTTAACCATAACGTTCAGTACAGCTATGTGTTCAACTAGCTACACAACTATTGGTAAGGAGACTGCAAAAGTTGTCTCTCCCTGAGCACTATTGACATCGATTGCTCCCCCCAAGTGCTTCACTAGCTTTTGCACAAGAGCCAGCCCTAGTCCAGTACCACCCTGTTTCCAGCGATCGGCATGGGCAACTCGATAGAACTTGTCAAAGATCTGTGGGAGATCACTGGCTGGAATTTCTGCTCCAAAATTGGTGACTCGTAGCTGGAGCTGATTTTGCTCGACTGCAACACTCACCACAATCCGTTCTTCTGGCGGCGTATATTTACAAGCATTGTGCAGCAGTTCTACCAAAATCCGGTTGAGTGCATCTGGATTAGACTCAATCTGCGGTGGCGAATCAGGTATTTCAATCTGCAAGTACTGCTGATGAGCATCAGCCCGTTCTTGAAACGATTCTAATAAGGCAGATAACCAAAGTTTAAGATCAATGCGTTCAGTGACCAATGGCGCTGACGTAAATTCTAGCCGCTGTAGATCTAATAAATCATTGATCAAGCTAATTTCTCGTTCACATTCACTGTCGAGAATTCGTAAATACTGGGTAACTCTCGAGTTCGGGGTAGCATTTGCTGACTGAGAAATGCCAGTGATCGCTGGCTCGTCAGTAGCAGCAGTTTCAGAACGAGCTAAGGTGACTTTAAGCATTTTGATCGCCATCTTCATGTTAGTCACAGGCGTTCGCAGTTCATGCGAAACAGTGCTGAGAAAGTCATCCTTCATCTGATGTAAGCTCTCTAACGCTGCTACCTGACTTTGAGCGGCTGCATAGAGCCGTGCTTGCCGAATCGCGATCGCACATTGATTTGCCACCTGCTGCACTAGGCGAATCTCATGTTCAACAAACACTGTTGCTTGGAGCCGAGAAAGCCACAGATCACCCAAGACCCCTTGATCATCAAAAATAGGACAGGCAAGGAGCGTTAATGCACCATGTTCCAAATAAGCTTCGCAGGATTGAAACCACTGACGGTGCAGCAGGTGGTGGTAGATCTCTGGGAACTCTGCCATCGACACAGTTTTCCCTTGCTTTTGGCGGTTGAGGGTCGTGTACTCGTAGCAGGTAGTTGCAGTTTGCTGTCCCAGGTCATAAAGTGCTGTGTCACATGAAGCCACCGCTAAACCCAAAGCCAGCTCTCGCACAGCCGTTTGCAGGATCTGCCTCTCGTCAAGATTGTCTCGAACTTTATCGGTAATTCGCTTTAGCAGGGCATCAAAGTCTCGCGCTTGCTGGAGCTGAGCAGTTCGCGCCTGTACTTGTTGCTCCAGATTGGCATTGAGTTGCTGCACCTGTTGATACAGGTGTGACTGTTGCAGTGCGATCGCAGCCTGGTCGGAGAGTTGCTTGAGCAGGTCAATTTCAAGCGGACTCCACGGTCGAGGCTGAGTGCATTGATTTACGCTCAGCAGCCCCCATAGGGTTTGCTCTTGGACAATCGGGACAACGAGATTGGCTCTAATCTGCAAAGCCGCCAATAAATCAACGTGACACGGCGATAAATTTGCTGCATAAATGTCCGCGATGTTGAGCACTCGTCCCTGTCGATACTGCCTAGCATAGCCGTCGCTAAAACACTGATCTTTGACTGTTCTGCCTAAAATTGACAGATTGGGCGTAATCACAGATTCCACGATGACGACTCCGCTCCAATCTGGCTCAAACCGATAAATTAACACGCGCTCGACACGGAGCAACTGGCGAACTTCCACTACCGTTGTATTCAGAATGGCATCAAGGTTTAAGGACTGGCGAATCCGCTGGGTGATTTCTGCCAGCAATTCTTTCTGCTCAGCTTGTTGCCGTAGGGTTGCTTCGGCTTGTTGCCGCTGGGTAATTTCTATTCTTAGCTCTTGGTTCGCGGCAGCTAACTCTTCTGTGCGCTGCTGCACCCGTTGTTCTAGCTCTGCATTGAGGTTACGGATCTCTGTCTTTGCCGCCTGGAGGGCAAGCTGGTTTTCAATGCGGGCCAAGACTTCTTCTGCCTGGAAGGGCTTGGTAATATAGTCGGCTCCCCCTACCTCAAATGCCTTGACTTTGTCCCAGGTCTCATCCAGAACACTCAGGAAAATCACCGGAATCTCGCGGGTTTGCTCTGCTGCCTTGAGCTGTTGACAAACCTCGTAGCCGTTGATTCTGGGCATTTGGATGTCGAGTAAAATCAAATCCGGTGGAGCTGAGCGAACCACTCTCAGGGCCATCACCCCATCAATCACGCCTCGAACCTGATATCCTCGCTCCGTTAGAGTGGATGACAGAAGGTGCAGGTTTTCTGGTGTATCGTCAACAATCAGAATATTTCCCTTGGGGATCTGATTCGGAGGGATATCCATCAAGATGCTCCACTAGGGCAATAATTTTATCACAACGGAAGTTATGAACCCAATGACTTAAGGTGTCAGCTAGAAGGGCTTGCTCTGCTGGAATTTCCGCAATCAGTTGGAATAACCAGGCATTATTCACTTGATCGGCTGCTTGGTAGAGCTGTGCAATCCACTCAGTCGGCATGACTGTTAAGCTTTCAACACCTAACCTATAACCCTCAGCCTTAGCATTTTGCTGGTTTGGGTAATTGCCGTCTTGCTGCATGCTTACCGGAGCATCGCTTGTTCCGTAGCTATACCTTACCGCCAAATACTGAGCGATCTTGTTAAGAATGACCGCTTCTTGTATCGGTTTGCATACAAAGTCATCACACCCAGCGGCCAAGATCAGGGCTCGATCTGCATCCAACACACTTGCGGATAAGGCAATGATAGTGGTCCCTGATCCTTGTGGTTGTGCCTTGATGTATTGGGTTGCTGCATATCCATCCATCACAGGCATTCGCATATCCATCCAGATCAGGTGGGGTTGCCAATGTTGCCACAGCGCGATCGCCGCCTGTCCATTCTCAGCCTCTCGCACCTCAAAGCCCAGGGGAGTCAGCATTCTCACCAACAATTGACGGTTGGTTGAGCGATCGTCTACTACCAAAATTCGGTAGGTAGGCTGATCGGGTGCCAATCCCATCACACGTTGGACTGGTTGCTGTAATGTCACAGCGGCTTCGGCATCGCCCACCTGGATCTCAAAGGTGAATATGGTGCCACTGCCCAAGATGCTGTTCACAGTAATGTCTCCACCCATCAGACGGACAAACTGACGGCTGATCGGTAATCCCAAGCCTGTTCCTTCTTGAGACCTCAGTCCCGACTCGGTTTGCGAAAAAGCCTCAAATAAGGTTCCTAGCTCGTTGGCAGCAATGCCCACACCTGTGTCTTCCACCTCGAACCGTAACGCCAGGGGGGAGGAGGGGGCGGGCGCATTTTTGTCGTCTGTTGTGGCGGTTTCTTCTACCCGCTCTACGACGCTGACACGCAGGATTACGCTGCCTTGTTGAGTAAATTTAATGGCATTCCCCAATAGGTTAAGCAGGATTTGCCGTAGTTTTCTTTCATCCGATCGCACGTATTGAGGTACTTCAGGAGTACGGCTAAACATCAACTGCAAACCCTTAGCGCTAGTTTGTAGTTGAAGCATCTCTTCTAACGTATCGAGCAGGCGATATAGGTCAAACCGATTTTCATACAGCGTTACTTGTCCTGCCTCGATCTTCGACATCTCTAACACGTCGTTAATCAGGTCTAGTAAGTGCTCGCCGCTGTGATTGATAATTTCTAATTCTGCGGCTGCGGATGCTAAAGCTGGATTGCGTGCTAACAACCGAGAAAAACCGAGAATGGCGTTAAGCGGCGTTCTTAGCTCGTGGCTCATGTTGGCTAGAAACTTGCTTTTGGCTTGGTTTGTCGTATCCGCCGCTTCTTTCGCGGCTTTGAGCTGAACGGTCCGTTCGGCAACACGGGTTTCTAGTTCCTCAAACGATCGCTTTAACTGGGTTGCCATCTGGTTAAAAGACTGACCCAATGCCTCTAGCTCATTAATGCCTTTGACCGTCACGGTTTGGTCAAGATGGCCCGTTGCGATCGCCTGGGAGGCAGCGCTGAGCCGTAAAATGGGTTTTGTGATCCAGCGAGATGTGGCAATTCCTACAATAACTGCCAGCACCAATGCACCCAAGCAGAGCAGAATGGTGGCGCGAGTGTTGGCGTTGATTTGTGCCATGAAGTCAGATTCTGGCACCACCACCACAATTAGCCAATCCAGCCCCCGTTCATCGTAAAGAGGCAAGACTTGCACAAATTCTCTTTGACCTTGCAGCATAAAGTCAAACTGCTGACTGTGATTAATCTGCCTAAGATTACCGAAGCGATCGATTAAATGTTGAGCTGTAAAGCGAATTAGGGGAATGCTGCTTTCGGTAGCTAGGAGCCGACTAACCTGACCATCCGCTTTGGTCAAAAATGGTTGTTCAGTAGTGGATGAGGCGACGATGAGACCTGAGCGCTCAATAATAAAGGTCTTCCCCGATCGCCCCACCCTTAAATTTTGTAGAAATTGACTAATGCTTGAGAGATATAAATCAGTACTGACCACTCCCCGGAAAGTTCCAGTCTGATCATACACAGGCTGACTAGCTGAAATGCCCAAGCTGGGCTGAATGTAGTACTGGTAAATGGAGTTCCAATGAGGACTTTTCGCCTGTTTTGCCCCTGTATACCAGGGTCTTATGCGGGGGTCATAATCGGGATGAGTTTCCCTACGTCCTGTTGGGTTGCCCTGGCGATCGACGTTGATGATTGTGTTGACAAAACGAGTGGAGCGATCGGTAATTTCAATCACAGGCGTACCGTCATCCCGATAGCCAGCTCCGGCGTATTCTTTCCGTTCTCCACCAAAACTGATGTAACTTGTATTGGGAAACTGCTGCAACTGCCAGAACAAGTAGCTTCTCATCCGACTCATGTCATTCGGATTCCACAGCGAAAAGCGGGAAATAGTATCTGCACTGATGGCATTGACTAGATGGGGCGTTTCCAAATACGTATCTAGGTGCTGCTGAATCCGGGCAGTAACTTCGTTCCGTAACTGCCTAGCGACCTCATTAACCGCATTCTGCCCATTCCGTAGTGAGAGCCATCCAGTTACTCCCACTGCCGCAGAAATTTGCAAGATAAAAGGTATCACTAAAACCAGACGTAGCGGAATCTTGTAGGAGTTGCCTGTAGCTGAACAATCTTGGTTCAGAAGGGCCATATAGTAGATTCTCACTTAGCTCGCTTTCAGCCATCGAGCAGCAGAAACCTTCTGCATATTTCAGGTGCGATTGATCTTCAATCCCGCCTAGTGGCTTTATTTAAGGCAGAAAAACTCTGAGTCCTCACAAGCTCTTTGATATTTCCACCTGATTTACAGGATACAGCAACTAGGGATTGAGTCAAACTCAGTAAATCAGTCATCTACTCCATTGAGTTTGCAAAACCGTGTCTTGCAGAAGGGGTGCTGTTCAACAGCGCAGGCCTGTCACAGCAAAATCGGGGACGTTGATTCAGGCTCGACATTTGTTTGAACAATCCATGTCGTCAGCATGATGTGCGCTTCATACTCCGACCGAAAGAGGTTCAATTCTGTCCAACGCAAAAACTTAAAGCCGCAATCGCCCCCTCTAGTTCCAACTCCGACACCTCCAGATATCGTTGGAGTGCTTGTAAGCTCCAGGGCCCAGAGATCTCCTGAATCACCCTCAGGGGTATTCATGCGCTACTCATCTGGGGTAGAGCGGTTCATCTAAAGCTGTGAGTGCTAACTCCTTCCAGCCCTAGGCGATCGCACGTCTCCCGCAGAATCTCATCGGCTGACTTCGGATTGATATGCCCCGCCCGTGCCGTCCAGGGAAGAGATACTGCTTGCCTGCTCCCGCCCGATACGTTTCCAAGTATCCCTTCAAAACTGCATTAACGGGAATCTGCCGTGTTTCCTGCTTCCCCTTGGTGTTGGCTTTACGCAGGGTAATCTTCATTCTGACCCCCGCCGCGTCGTAAGCATCTGTGGTGAGCATCGAGCAAGCTTCACTGATGCGGCACCCTGTGTAGAGACAGATGCCGAAGAGGGCACGATCGCGAGCGCTTTCAAACGCCTCAAACAACTTGGCAATTTCGTGGGTGGTTAAAACTTTGGTTTGGCCGTGACCGTCTACTTTCATGAGAAGCAGCCTCAACATTTAGCTGAACTAACTGTAATTTCTTCAGGTAGCAGGCGTAAACCATTGCTACTTCGTTGTTACATTCAATTAGGGAGAAGCAGTTAACCCCAGCTTATGGATCACTTCCTGCTCCAAATGGCTGTAACCCTCATTCTGTCGTCAACTGATAAGTTTTACTTAGTTCCTTGGTTCTATCAGCGTTACCTTTACCTCTAAGTTGCTGAAGGGACTGGTTGCTGCAAAGGAATCCGAATCCTGAACTCAGTTCCTTCTCCAGGAGTTGAAAAACATTCCAGTTTGCCGTTATGTTTCCCCGTGATGATCTGATAGCTGATAGACATCCCCATGCCAGTCCCTTTGCCCAGCGCTTTCGTCGTGAAGAAGGGGTCAAAGATGCGTCGTTGCACCGCTTGAGGAATGCCAACTCCATTGTCCGCGATCGCCACTTCCACCCATCCTGCCTCAAACATAGAGGTGCGGATAGCAATTTGGTTGGGATTATCCTTCATCTCTTGATAAGTACACTTCGCAGGCTTCTCGTCCATTGCATCAAGTGAGTTAACCAAGATGTTCATAAACACTTGATTGAGCTGTCCGGCGTAGCATTCTACCAGCGGTAGCTGAGCATAGTCTTTGACAACCTCAACTTCGGGTCGGTCGGATCTGGCCTTGAGACGATGTTGCAGAATCAGCAGCGTGCTGTCGATGCCTTCATGAATATCCACAGCCTTAAATTCCGCTTCATCCATACGTGAGAAGTTGCGTAAGGACAGAATAATCTGCCGAATGCGCTCGGTTCCTAGCTGCATCGAAGCTAGCATCTTGGGCAGGTCTGCTTGCAAAAATTCCAGGTCCATCTCTTCCGCTGCTGTTTGAATCTCAGGAGTAGGATGAGGATAGCACTGCTGATACAGCTGTATGAACTCTAGCAAGTCTTCAGTGTAATCCTGTACATGAGTCAGGTTGCCGTGAATGAAGTTGACTGGGTTATTGATTTCATGAGCGACTCCAGCCACGAGTTGCCCTAGACTCGACATTTTTTCGCTCTGCACCACTTGAGCCTGGGACCGCTGCAATTCTGCCAAAGTATGTTTGAGTTCAGCCGTGCGTTCTTCGACTCGCTCCTCTAAGACTTCCTTGCTGTGCTCTAAAGCTGTGAACAGCTCCCTCAGCCGTCCTGCCATGTGGTTGAAGGAGTGAGACAGCGTATTAAGTTCTTGAATATTACTGACTTCCACCGCTTGCTCCAGATCACCTGCTGCCATTGCTTCACTAGCTTGGTTGAGCCGAAGAGTGGGACGTGCAATCCAACGAGAGGTAAAGAAGCCCAGGATAGAGGCAACCGCTAATGCACCAAAACAAAGCGCGATCGTGGTGCGTGTATTCGCATTAATTTGCGCCATAAATGCACTCTCAGGCACACTCACCACCAATAGCCAGTCCAAGCCATATTCATCACGCCAGGGCATCACATTAACAAAATGCTGTTCTCCTTGTACCTCCAGCTTAAAGTCTGCGTCTTGAGCGATGGTTTGAAATTTATTAGAAGTCTGAAGGTGTTTAGCAATGGTTTGAACAACGGGATTGGGGCTCTCAATTGCTTGCAATCGTTGCACCTGGTCTTTGACTAAAGTAAAGGGCTTTTCTATCCCAGAGTTCGCGATCAGAGCACCATCCCGCTCGACCAGAAACACTTGTCCAGATTTGCTGATATCTAAGCCACGTAAAAAATCACTCAGTTTCAGCAAATGGATTTCGGTGCCAATCATGCCGA
The DNA here is from genome assembly GCF_014695845.1 of Trichocoleus sp. FACHB-591. Taxonomy (NCBI): domain Bacteria; kingdom Bacillati; phylum Cyanobacteriota; class Cyanophyceae; order Leptolyngbyales; family Trichocoleusaceae; genus Trichocoleus; species Trichocoleus sp. FACHB-591. The sequence continues at coordinate 1,915 of NZ_JACJPA010000085.1, read as the reverse complement.
GTAAACGATTTTGCGAATCGTAAATTGGGCGAGTGGCAGCAGCTGTAATGTAGGGGCTGTCAGAGAGATTTGCTGTGTAGATTTTTCCCCAAATAGGCTTCCCTGCCGCAATCGGCTCAGTGTACCAGGGTTGCTTGAGACTATCGTAGTCCCAACGGGCGTTCAGCTTCGTCTGATTCCCTTGACTATCCGTGGCGTAGTTGTAAAGATTTTTGGGCAGTTGAGCTGTCCATTCCTCACGCGTGATGTTTTTATCATAGTGAGCGACTCCAAATCCCTGTCCGCTTGTCAGTCCAATCCCGGTATAAGTCAGGTTGTATACCTGCATCTGATCCCAAAAGTGCTTTGCCACAGCCTCGCGATTGCGCACATCCAGAGTGCCTCTACGGATGGCATCGGCATTCATTCGGTTCAGCATTTGAGGAATAGCGAGATAAGACGTCAGGCGTTCGTTGACCACATCGCTGGAACGATCAATTAGTTGTTCGGCCAAGTCATTGACTGCTTTCTGACCGTTCTTGAAGGACAAATAACCAACAAGACCCACAGCTCCAAAAATCTGAAGTACGAAGGGCAACACAAGGACGATCTGTAGTGGAAACGCCTGATTTCTAGGGAACTGTTGGGGCTTCATTATAGGAAGGGAAATCTTACATTCATCTCTTCATAGACTGCCCACAACTGCATCCTGATCATTAGAGACCTGATGCACTCTTGATACTTAGTAGAGCAAGGTGCTCCAGAAAAATTCGAGTTCCAAGCTAACATAAGGTAGCCTGACTCGCGATCGCCATTAGTGTCGAAGCGTTTCTTGCTCTCTCCAAGAGGAACAAGATGGCATAGAGCTAGACTCTCGCCATTCGCTCTCATAGTCCTGTAGCTCAACTGGAAGAGCTTAGAATGGCAATTGTCTGTGCCCGCTTCAATCAAGTTATTTGTGTGGGTGTCAAGGGAATTTTATCAACAACTAGATGTGAAATTCCCTTGCCGATAATGAAAATTCAACAGTTCCTCCGAGGTAAGGCGTTTCCATTACAACTTGTTCTCGTCGTTCCCTTCGTCCTCCAGATTTTTACAGCTGTGGGTCTCGTCGGTTATTTGTCTTTCAAAAACGGACAGAGCGCGGTCAATGACTTGGCAGAACAGTTGATGGCTCGCACGAGCGATGTTGTGGATGAACACCTGAAGTCCTATCTGACAATTCCCCACGCCCTCAACCAAATCAATGCAGACGCTATCCGTCGGGGAATTTTAAAGGTGGGCGATCGTGAAACCGTTGGTAAGTACCTCTGGGATCAGGTTCAGGCTTATGACGTAACATACATCGGTATTGGTTTACCTACAGGTGGGGGAATCGCAGCGGCTAGTTATGACGGCAAAACTACCACTATCGATGATTGGACGACTGAGCCGTCTAAAACCAATACCAACTACGCTACGGATACGCAAGGCAATCGCACTCAGGTTAACGCTACGTGGGATTGGGATAATTTCACCGAACCTTGGTATACCGAACCCGTTGCTGCTGGTAAACCTATTTGGGCAAAGGTTACTACTTCAAACCTTCCAACGGGTCCTTACATTGCTGCCTCTGCTAGCCGCCCTATCTACGATTCGCAAAATCGCTTGCTAGGAATGATTGCAGTTGATATCCACCTGTTGAAACTTAGTGATTTCCTCCGTGATTTGAATATCAGTCAGTTTGGGCAAATATTCATCATGGAGCGGGACGGCACCTTGATTGCTATAGCTGTCGCCACAAGAGTTAGGACGCGGCTTCCTTGAGGACTGTCTCCATCGCTTCACGCAAACTAGTAGCGCTGCGTCGTTGTTTGCGAATGCGGCCCTTTAACCATGCCCAACACTTTTCGATACGATTCAGGTCTGGTGAATAGGGCGGTAAGTAGACGACTTG
>NZ_JACJPA010000084.1:0-6219 GCF_014695845.1 Trichocoleus sp. FACHB-591 | reverse complement strand
CTCTCTAACAAAGCCTCAAACTCTTTGGGGGTGAGCCCGGTTAAACTACACAAGGTCTGCGGTTTGGTTCGTAGTTCCGCATATGTCATTTTCATCTACCGACCTCATTCCAGGTGCACGGTATAATTCTAAGTCCTAATTTCCGATAAGGTTTAATGCATATGCAGTGCCAATTCAAAATTCAAAAAAGGTAGAAGCTGTCTATTGCCCTAGATTTATCTGTATGTAGAATAATTAATATGTTGATTGAGTCTGTGGCCGAGCGATCGCGGCTCAATGTAAAAGTGATGCGTTGTCATATATCTTTCCCCGAACATAGCAATCCTGAATAGGATGTGGGGTTAACCATACATGAATGCCTTCTCGAAGGTAAAGCGTTGCTGATGCGTGACTAGCTCAAACAGATACTTCACCACGGCTTCAATAAATTGCTGGAGCGAATCCATCTTTATTTGCGCTAGTTACAAGTCGTGTTTCCAGCCTACTGTTTTCTTCTTGCCCCTACAACCTACTTAGAAATCCTATAGCCCTCTTTCGTCACACTCACTAGAGAATAACTAAACCAACGTTTTCTCGTACTGCTACAGCATGCTACAGAAAAAGTTGTGTACGGAAAATCGTCATTCTAAATTTTCTTCGACCACAGTGACAAAAGAGGGATAGAATAATCATCAAAGGTTTGCTTGGTATGGAATTGAGTGATCGCGAGATCATTGAGCATTGAGCGTTGAAACCGGTTATGTCTGAGCCGCAACGGATCACAGAACGAACTTTTGAGTTTGCGGTGCGTATCGTGAAGCTGTGTTAGGTGCTGGATGAAAATCCTGGTGTTGTTCGCACATTATCGAAGCAATTGATTCGTTCTGGAACCTCGATTCGGGCGAATGTAGAGGCATCTCAAGCAGCTCAAAGCAGTACTGATTTCGACCCAAACTGGAAGTTGCGCTCAAGGAAGCGAGAGAAACGCAATATTGGCTCAAACTGTTAATTGCGACTGAGATTGTGCCAGAATCTCGCTTGCTGCCACTGTTAGCTGAAACGCAAGAACTGCTCAAAATCTTAGCCTCAATCATTGTCAAAACAAAGCAAAACCGCACTCACTAGCCCTTCCGCATTTTGAGCTTTGAATTAATTTACGATCGCGCTCGTCATAAGGTTAAGGAGATGGGCAGCAAACGGATCAGGCTGGGTGTTTTGAGTGGCCGCTGCGGTGGCAGGTGTTGCTCCAGGGGGGACGCAGAAGGCCTCTGCAATCCAATTGCCGCTCACAAGTGCAAGAACACACTTCAAATTCAACTCAAACCTGATTCGCGCATATCTACCGCTAGGATTGTGGCATAGGGGTCAAGAACTGCTTCGGGGACCTCAATAGTCAGCTCTCCCACAGGGTCTCGATTGAGGATCGACTCTGAAATCGCACATCGTGTTCTATATCTTAACGCCTTGCCAGTCGCGAGTACCTGGATGCCTTTGACTTGTTGAATCGGAATGCCGCGCACTGTAATTGTGTCGTACGGTTTCATCAAGAGATGCAGATAAAGACGCTGCTCTCGACGGGTTGAAGGGCCATAAAATTGCCAAGGCTCTAACCCGGGTTCTGTGCCCACAATACTCTCCTGGTTGACTGCCATCCAGTCTGCGATCGCTGTCAATCGTTCCATCAGTTCTGGCTGAACTTCTCCATTGCCCATTGGACTGATATTCAGGAGCAGATTCCCACCTTTGCTAGCAACTTCACAAAGAGTGTGAATTAATTGCCGAGGAGATTTGAAGTGTGTATCTTCAGCGTTATACCCCCAGCTTTCATTGATAGTCATGCAAGTTTCCCAGGCTCCCGCTAAGGGTTGGGGTGGGATAAATTGCTCAGGAGTGGCGAAATCGCCAAATCCTGGCAAGCGATCATTGATCAAAATCTCCGGTTGAAGCGATCGGATTAATTCATACAGTTTTTGAACCCGCCACTGCTCAGGAGTCCGTTCCCAGCCGCCATCGAACCAGAGAATATCAATGGGGCCATAGTTGGTGAGCAACTCCTCTACCTGAGCAAACATGAAGGTAATAAAGCGCTCCCACTGCTCAGGAGTCGGTTGACGGTATTGTCCAAAGCGATAAGGTTTATCTGCTTCTGTAAAGGCTGGATAGTCAGAATGATGCCAATCAATCAGAGAGAAATACAACCCAACATGCAATCCAGCGTCTCTCATTGCCTCAACAAACTGTCGTACAATGTCTTGCTCATAAGGGGTGTGCTGAATGGAGAACATGGACTGCTGGGTATGGAATAGAGCGAAGCCATCATGATGTTTGGCCGTCAGAATCACGTATTGCATCCCTAAGCGTTTGGCGAGTTGCGCCCAGGCAGCAGGATTATAGTGTTGGGGATTGAAGTGTAGAGCAGTGGCATGATATTGCTCAATAGGCGTATTGCCACAGAACGGGAGACTGAACACCCCCCCAACCAGAGGCCAAGATAATTCGATGCCTTGTTGAGAACTATGTCCCCAATGGACAAACATGCCAAAACGGGCCGTAGAAAACCAATGATTCATGTGCTAATTAACCCAGAGAGCGAAGCTACATTGTAGGGTATTGCAAGTTTCTAAAGAACGGGAAAAATAAGCTGCCTCAACCACAAGACCCTAGAAAGGGATTAAAGGTCAGATTGCTTACGAGGTGAGGAATTGATCGATCGCCCTAGGAATCTGTAGGGAGCTGTTGCATGAGTTGCTTAGTAGGAACCCACCCCTGCTGTACATGGAGGGCGTGATGAACCCCGTTGATTGTCGTTGCTGCAAGCACCCGGCCTTGCGTTTTAGCCCAGTCGAACCAGACGTTGAAGCCAGCGGGTAGCGCAGAGGTGGCAGATGTCGTAATGCATGGGTTCCAGCCTTGCAGGATGGCTTGATGGAGGTAACCCATTGGGTTGCGAATGGAGTGGTGCTGTCGCTGGTGTTGGAGGTAGGCGATCGCGGCTGGGACTCGGTCTGGAAACTGAGCGATCGCTGCCTTCAGTGACTTTGGTAGTGGAGAATCAGGAGCATGCCCGATCGCTTGGGCTACAGCCTCAACCAGTTCTGGGAATCTTGAGTTTTCATTGTTCAAACTTTTCCCAGAACTAGGGGCGGAAAAGTTATCCTCAGCAGAATTGCTCAACTTGTCATTAGGGACAGAGCAGCGATCGCTTGAAGTTGGCAACTCAGACAACTCCCCAGCTTTAATGGTTGCCACAGCTTCAACGCTTTCAGCTTCTGCAACAACCACTGTTGCTTGTTCTGAAAAAGAAGTCTCTAAAGAAATCTCTGGATTTGATGTGCGAAGTAATCGCACATCGAGGCGATCGCTGTTCACCTGCCCAAGCCCTGCTACAAGCCCAACGCCTAGTGGCGGAGCAGCAACCAAGCGAAATCCATGTCAGTGTCAATCTCCAGAAGCGCTGGGATGACTGGCTCTCCCGTCAAGATACCTGGGCGGTGCTGCTGATCGTGACCTCGCTGGTGGCAATGGCACCTACTTGCTCGTCAGTGCGGCTGTGCGCCCCACTCCCGCCCCTCTGATTGCGTCCCCTCAAAGCCAAGGCAGGTAATGCTATGCGACGAATGGTGAAGTATTCTCCGAGTCCTGATGAATCGCGTCCTTCTCTGAACGCTCATCTCGTCACCCCGCGTACTCGAGAGCTGAGCGAAGCTGAGCTCAACACCGAGCTCGAGCGCCTCAAACGCCAACAGCGGGGGGTGAAACTGGCGATCGCGGAAGCCGAGTTGGAAAAAGAGCGCATTAGCCTCACCCAAAAGCGGGTGGAAGTGGGCATTGCCAAAGTCAACCTTGAGTCCACGAAATGCGACTTCCTCGCTGCCGCGCACAAACTCGTGGAAAAACGAGCCAGAGTGGCGATCGCCAGCGACAATGCTCAGTCCGCCCTCAGCGAGTGGAGCATGAACCAAGATGCCATCCGAGAGAAGGTCCAAAGCATCCACCTCTCGGTCCAGGAAGCGACCCAGAAGAATGTGGACAAGGAAGATGACCTGCACCTGCGAGGGGTGGTGTCTCGCTTCTCTTTACGTTGATGCTCGCTGGAGCGGAATGGACCCGAAACACGCTCATGAAACGACTCGCGATCGCCCTGTCTTGCCTGCTTTGCCTCAATCTGCTGACGATGGGACTGCGCTGGCTGGTGATCAGCCCAAGGCTTTCCTTTGCAAATGTGGGACTGATCGTCCTAGTGGGTCTGGGTGTCGTGACCTTGACCTACTTTGCCACCCTCGAGGCCAGTCCCCGTTATTCCCTCTACCACCGGGAAGCCAAAATCTACGCAGCAGCGGCCTTAGCGGGTGTGCTGCTGGGATTACTCTAAGTGCTGCCACCGGAGGTGGTGCAATATGACCGCTCGCGATCGCCCTTCCAATCATGTTCTAGTGGTCTTGGCCCTCCTGTCGCTGTTTAGCTTTGTAGGGATTGGCGATCGCTCACATCAATGGCTCTGGGTCTCTCTGCGAGTGGTCGGCTGTGGAGCCGCGCTTTCAGCGGCTTACGGCTACTCCCAGGAAGAAGAGACTATCCAGAGCACGGATGAACACACCCGCCTGCTTGAGGTCGCCAATGAGGTCAGAGAGGGGTATGAGTGGCAACAGTACAACCTCCAATTGCAGCATCAGCGAGAAATCGAACAATACGAACAAGCCCTCGCTCAACTCCAAGCCCAACTGCAAGCCGCAGAAGTGATTAATTTTGAGCAGATGGAAGCCGAGCGAGAACGCTTAGCCCTCGACTATGATCGCCTGCAAAAGGAACGAGAACGCTTGACCCAGGAACAAGCCCTCTTGGAAGAGCATTACGATCGCCAGCAGCAAGCGCTGGAGGCCCGAGAAGAGGCATTAAGGGAGCAGGAGGAGGTGTTTGAAGCCGCCATGCGCGAGCAGATTGCCCAAGCGCGCGATCGCCTCCAAGCCCAAGAAGATGCCCTCAATGAGCGGGAGCGCCTCATGGTGCAGCACTTTGAGCAAGAGTGGGCAGAGCGCGAGGAGTTCTATGCGGCGATCGCCGATGCGGCGGTGCAGGAGTCTTACAGCCTCAAGAAACCGGATTTGCCGAGGGGCACCAGCCACGAAGAACTGCTCGCTCGTGAAGCGATTCGTTGCCTCTACGAGCATGGGATTGTAGTGAAAAAACCCTTTGTCCGTCCCCTGCCGCGCGATCGCTTTGAGCTGTGCTTTGAAGTGCTACCCGTGTTGGTCGATGGCAAACTCAGCACCCCCATCCGTTCCAGTGGGGAAGCCCTGAAGAAAATTGAAAAGGATTTGCTCAAACCGCTGCGGATTGCCGTGCCCGGTTGCTGTGCGGACCCGATCGCAGAACCGATTGATGGGGGGCTCAAGCTCATCTTTGATGTCTCGGGTACCGATTGGGACGCTCTAGAGCGCGATCGCAAAGCCAGAGCTGATGCCATTCAGGACCCGGACCCGAGTCATCTGACTACCTTTGTCCAGGAAAATCCGCAAATTTGCTTGATGGGAGACTCCGGGGAAGGCAAGACCACTTTGATCAACAACCTGATTGCTTTGATGGAGCAAGATTTGGGGGAAAACGTGGGTTTGATTCTCACCAACCCCAAACCGAACGAAGAAACAGACCTGAGCAAGCTCAAGTATGCCGATTTCGATTCCAGCATCTTTGGCTTACTCGAAGCCACGACCGAAATCCTCTATCGCCTCGATTTGAACACCCATGCTCTCCTCAAGCGCCGCACCGTCCCCGATAATCCCCTTCCTTGCTTTACGCCGCTGATCTACTTCTTCGATGAGTTCTCCAAGATTGCTGGAGTGTGGAATCGCTGCAAGCCAGAAGTGATGGAAGAGACGTTGGATACCTTCGCGGCCACCCTCCCCCCTGAAAAGCTCCATGTCATGGACTTCATCCGCAAGCGGGTGTCTCCGAGCTCATTCGCGGGGGATCTGCTGAAGTTCTGCTAGCGGGTGGGACGCACCGAAAAAGTCAAACTGCTGGTTGCCGGACAAAATCTCAAAGCCTCAAGTATTGGCGTTTTGATTACTGACTTAAATCAAACGGCGATTCTGTATCTCGGTGAAGCCATTCGAGAAGGGATTGAAAAGCGAATCTCCTCCTGGCAAAAAGAATCCCTCAACCAAGAATATGCCCATCGCAGTCAAAAAGTGGCAGAGAAAAAAGCCAATCGCTTTTATGGCTTATTCGTCCCCAAAGGCA
>NZ_JACJPA010000083.1:0-119017 GCF_014695845.1 Trichocoleus sp. FACHB-591 | reverse complement strand
TCAGCCTTAGACAAAGCCATTCAAGAGGCATTTGCTCAAGTCTCTCTAGAAGATATTCGCAGCTGGTTTACTCATTGTTGTTACTGTACCTCAGGAGACTAGGAAACGCTCTAGCCTCAAACAAATATAGTAAGTGAGAGTAGCGAATATAAAAATCGCAATAGAGATTGCCAGCGGGTTTTGGACAAAATCGTTGCTGAGTAAACTAATATTAGAATTTTTCCAAAAAGTTTGAATTACAGCAGTGGTTCCGTTCATAAACGAACCTAGCACATTAGGTGCAGTTCCTACGCTTTCATCGGAGATACCAGCAGTTTCTTCGAATTTCTCACGTTGGGACAAAATACTTAGAGCCCAAGGTGTGAAACATAAGATTGAAAAAGAAAGTGAGATCCAGTAGTACTGTAGCGATCGCCAAGAGCGATTGAGGGCTAAATAATAACCATGTGAAAAGATCAGAAGAATAAAGAATAAGTGTGTGTACAGACCAAGTAAATTAGTTGCTGTATACAGCGTAAAGAGAAGCTTGTTGTTATTGCGTGTGGCCCGAACGAATAGAGCACTAGACAAACAAATTAATGCACCCCACAGCGAATATTGACTGACGTGTTGGCCCATGGAAAACAAATAGGGCGATACAGTAAAGAGAGTTGCACTGAGCAAGCTTATTTGAGAGTTGTTAAAGATTTCCTGGGCTAACCAATAAATTGCTGGTATTGTTGCGATTGAAATTAGGGTTGAAAACAGCTTGGAATTGAATAAATAGCCAATTCCTAATAACCAGTTTTGCAAAAGTATATAGTAAAGGGGTGGATGTTCTAAATTGTTAGTTAAAGCTGATAGATTTGGTTTTGGTTTGCAGTCTCCACAAGGGACTTGATATTGACCCAATAGTTTATTGACATTGATGGGTTCCGCGTTGTACGTCAACTGAATGAATTGTTGATTAGTGAAACCTGATGTTCTCAATAGTTTTCTAACTTCATCGCGATCGAAATACAAGTTGTGATTGGAGGATATAATCTTTAATAGGATAAATGCTGCAATTAGTATGCAAAGTGCGACTCTAAAATAGAAATCAAAATCTAGTTTCTTAGATTGAGCTCTACTTAGTAAGCTTTTCATTATAACTAGCCCAATTAACTTTTTAACGATTTAGAGTTTGGTTGACAAACTTATACAAGTAAATTAGGGCCAAGATAACATGATCGAGATAGGTGAGCAGTAAAGTTTGAAGCTGATTACAGAGCTAAATCTAAAAAATTTTGTAAAGCTTGATCTGAATTAAAAGACAAAGAGCTGATGTTTAAACTAAAAAAGGTGGGCAGTGCCCACCTTAGGAATTAATAGAGGTAAGTAAAGTTGTCAGCTAACCGTGACAGTTGATTTCACGAAAGTGGTGCGAATGCGATCGGCGATTTGAGCAGGGGTGAGGCCTAGCGTCACCATAGACTGCTCTGGGGTTGCGTGCTCAACCAACCCATCAGGAATACCAATTCGCATGACAGGCACCACCACATTGTGATCCATCAGCGCTTCCATTACTGCTGAGCCAAAGCCACCCATGAGGCAACCTTCTTCCAGCGTCACCACCCGACCGATCTTTTGCGCCAAAGGAGCAATCAGTTCGATGTCTAGTGGTTTGGCAAAGCGAGCATTGACGACAGTGGCTTCAATCCCGTGTTCGCTGAGAATCTCTGCGGCTTGCATCGCTGGGTAGACCATTGAGCCGAAACCAACGAGCAAGACATCATCACCTTGGCGTAAGACTTCTCCTTTGCCGATGGGCAGAGGTTCCCAGCCTTCCTCCATCAACGCTACACCATGACCGTTGCCACGGGGATAACGCATAGCGATCGCACCATCGGTGTAGTTGATGCCTGTCACCATCATCTGCTGCAATTCAGCTTCGTCCTTAGGAGCCATCAGCACCATATTGGGGATACAGCGCAGGTAGGCAATGTCATACATGCCTTGATGGGTAGGACCATCAGCACCGACAATTCCTGCTCTATCGATACAGAAAAAGACAGGCAGGTTTTGGATGCAGACATCATGAATAATTTGGTCGTAACCCCGTTGCAGGAAGGTGGAGTAGATCGCTACGACAGGCCGAATGTCTTCACAGGCAAGACCCGCAGCCATTGTCACTGCATGTTGCTCCGCAATCCCTACGTCCATATATTGCTTGGGGAGCTTGGCTTGGAGCTTGTCTAAGCCAGTTCCGGTCGCCATTGCCGCAGTTATGCCCACAATTCGGGGATTGTTCTCTGCCAACTTCACCAATGTGTCGCCAAACACTTTGGAGTAGCTAGCAGGCTTGGGTTTCGTGGAGGGAGCCGCTTTACCAGTTGCCAAGTTAAACGGCGATTGGGCGTGGTAGCCAACTTGGTCTTGCTCCGCGATCGCATATCCCTTCCCTTTCATGGTAGAGACATGCACCAAAACTGGCCCAACTTGCTGATGAGCGTGCTCGAAGGTAGCAATCAGTTCTTCCAGGTTGTGTCCATCAATTGGCCCCATGTAGGTGAAGCCCAGTTCTTCAAACACTGCTCCCACTTTAGGAACGGCTAGGCGCTTCATGCCTTCCTTGATCCGACCCAGTTCCGGAGAAAGCGAACTGCCCACAAAGGGTAGCTGCTTGACTTGCTCTTGGAGGTTGTCCGAGAGGAACTGCATGGGGGGACTGAGACGCATCTTGTTGAGATAGCGAGACAGCGCTCCAACGTTGGGTGAGATCGACATCTCATTATCATTGAGCACTACCAGCAAATTGGTTTTGGGTAGATGTCCCGCATGGTTGATGGCTTCCAACGCCATGCCCCCTGTGAGCGCACCATCCCCAATCACGGCGACTGATTTGAACTTCTCACCCTTCAAGTCACGGGCTAAAGCCATCCCTAAGGCTGCTGAGATACTAGTAGAGGCGTGACCCGCACCGAAGTGGTCAAACTTACTTTCACAGCGCTTTAAGTAGCCCGCTACCCCGTCCTTTTGGCGCAGGGTATGAAAGCGGTGATAGCGTCCTGTAATCAATTTGTGGGGATAGGCCTGGTGACCCACATCCCAAATTACCTTATCGCGGTCGAGGTCTAGGGTGTGATAAAGCCCTAATGTCAGTTCCACGACTCCCAATCCGGGGCCGAGGTGACCGCCACTGGCGGCAACTGTTTGTAAATGTTTTTCTCGAATTTGACGCGCGATTTGTTGCAGTTGATGAACCGAAAGACCCCGCAATTGGTTGGGATGGGTCAGTTCACTCAGGTGCATACCGGAGTACCCCCTGGGTCGTTGAAATGGATTTTAGTTACCTTTTTCACTCTAGATGGTTTTACTGACCTTTTCTCAACCAACCGTAAACCCTAAACCCAAACCCTAAACAATATGAGACAATCACCGCAGCTTCGCTTGTTGATTATTAGTTAATTTTGTTGCTCTCCTTCTAGTAGCTGTTATGCGTCACATCGATCTTCCGCGCTACTTACTCCGTTTGTCTGGGGCACCCCTGGCGATCGCTGGGTTATTGGCTCTTGCCATACCTCCAGACCCTGCTGCTGCTTTCTTGTTTCAAACTCAGCGTAATGAATACGAAACTTGTGCTGCTAACTTATTAGATGCGGGGATTGATCCCCCCATTGTGGCTGAGGCTTGTGGAGAGGTACTCCGTCCCAGAGATTTGGCCAACTGTGTGGAGCGGATTACCCGCCAAACGTCAGTCGCAGGTCTGGATGCTCTCTTGACTTGCCGCCAAGTGCGACGGCCTCTAGAACTTGCCAGTTGCGTGGTAGACATTAATCGCGAGACTGAAAACCCCGCCCTCCCAGAAGTATTGGATACTTGCCGCCGTAGTTTGCTACCTAAGCGCTTTGCAGACTGTGTCGTGGGATTGAGCCGCCGGGTTGACGACCTCACCCCAACCAATGCAATGGCAACCTGTCTGGATGCTGGTGACCCAGTCGTCGATTTTGCACCCAACTTCATTCCACAAGATGCCAGCCTACCTCCTCGCTTTACCCCGCTAACAACCCCCGTAGAATCGCCTGCCCTACCTTAAGGGCTTTCAAGTCTGCGATCGCTTGGTCTAGACTGGAGCCAACTCCGACGAACGGTTTGGCTTCAGGATAGGCATCCACTATGAACCTTGGCAAGCGAATCGCTGACTGGCTAGAAACGCATTGGGTCACGCCCTCCTACAGTGGTTGGCTCCTAGCAGGGCTGGCCATTTTCTTCTTCGCAGCGGGCACCAATACCCTGTCTGGTTGGTTATACGTGATGAGCGGGGTGATCGTGGCGCTGTTGGGGGTTGCCGCCATTTTGCCAGAGCGATCGCTGCGAGGCATTCAGGTGACACGCCGCCCCATTAATCCGGTCAGTGTGGGGAGCGACCTCACCATTGAGCTAGACCTGGAAAACCGCACCGCCCAAGCTAAAACACTGCTGCAAGTTCGGGATTTGCTGCCCTATCGCTTGGCGAAACCTGCGGCAACGGTCGTGGAAGCAATTCCACCTCGAAAAACTTACCGTTGGACTTACTTCCAGCCGACTGAGAAGCGGGGGGTGTATCGTTGGCACAATTTACAACTCCGCACTGCTGCACCCTTGGGATTGTTTTGGTGTCGGCGGGAGCGCACCGTTAAAGCAGCCGCGATCGTTTACCCTACAGTTTTACCCCTCACAGCTTGCCCCCTGATTGATGAAATTGGGCGAGAGAACAGCCCCAAGTTTCACAGTAGCCGTCGCTCCCAAAACGCTACAGAAGGGATTACTCGGGCTTTACGACCTTACCGTTGGGGTGATCCGATTCGCCTAATTCATTGGCGGACGAGCGCTCGTTATGGTGAATTTCGGGTGCGGGAGTTAGAAGTTTTTACAGGGGGAGAAGAGATTGTCATTTGCCTAGACAGTGCGGGGGCTTGGCAAGCCGATGATTTTGAACAAGCGGTGATTGCGGCAGCGTCGCTGTATTTCTACATGGCTCACCGGGATACTCATGTGAAGCTGTGGACGGCGGGTACAGGGTTGCTCCAAGGCGATCGCTCGGTTTTAGAGGCATTGGCGGGTACCTACGCTGGCGAAGAAGTGCGGGCAGAGAGTTTACCTGAGTTGCCCATGGTTTGGCTGACGCAAAACCCCCAAAGCCTGAATACCTTGCCTCCCGGTAGCCGTTGGCTTTTGTGGCCACCCACAAACCAAAAGACTCATTTAGTAGCCAGTAGCGACCTAGAGTTTCCTGGCTTAGTGATCCAATCAGATAAATCTTTACAAATTCAGTTGCAATCGCAGTTACAGCGTTTGTATTCAGAAAGCAAGAGTCAAGAGCCAGGCGTTAGGAGCTAAGAGTTACGAGTTATAAGTTGAGTTATCTAGGTTTTGGCTGCCTTTAGCCCAGAGAAGTGCTGCGATACAATGCGGGAATACGCTTGTATGAAAGAGCTTGCCCTATGAACTCATCTGAAAACGGCACCCTCGCGAGTGAAAAAAACTTGGAAGCGATGCGGAACTTTGCCGAAACCTATGCCAAGCGCACCAACACCTACTTTTGCGTTGATTTGTCTGTGACGGCTGTGGTGATCGAGGGTTTAGCCAAGCATAAAGATCAATTGGGTTGTCCTCTCTGCCCCTGTCGGCACTACGAAGACAAAGAGGCAGAGGTGAATGCGACGTTCTGGAATTGCCCTTGCGTACCTATGCGGGAGCGCCAAGAATGCCATTGCATGCTATTTCTACAGCGCGATAATGACTTTGCGGGTCAGCAGCAGGAAATTTCGATGGATGAGCTAGCTGTGGTTAGAAGTAGCCTCTCGGCTTAAGCTGAGGAAGCTGCGTCAGGAAGGCTTTATGAGTGAAACCATGCCACCAGAGTTTTGGCAGGCAGTGGAGCAGTTTAATCAAGGCGAGTTTTATGCCTGTCATGACACTCTAGAAGCGCTGTGGCTAGAGGAAGTTGATCCCCTACGGCGGTTCTATCAAGGCATCTTGCAGATTGCGGTGGCTTGCTATCATTTGTCAAACCTCAATTGGCGCGGTGCAGCGATCCTCCTAGGCGAGGGCATGAATCGTCTAAGAGATTACCAACCGACTTACGGCGGCATTGAGGTGACGCATTTACTGGAGCAAAGTGCAGTGTTGTTGCAGCAACTTCAAGCCCTAGGCCCAGAAAACGTGGAAAGTTTGAGACAGCAGTTGCAAGCGAATCAGGTGGAAGAGGAAGCGATCGCTCTCTCTGATACCCAACCCGCACCTTGTTGGCCCCAAATTATTTTAGTTACCTCATCCTGATGCTCGCAGGTATAAATGACAGAGGTTAGCGGCTGCGAAACTTCCAGGGGACAAGCATCGTCAAAGTTTCTACCTCAGTTGCTTACACTTTCTCCTGAACTAGGCACCAGGATTCGGTAAACTACCTACAGAGATTTTGCCTCTCTTCCAGCCTGAGGTCTGACCCGGTTACTGTTTTGCCCTCTGAACTTGTACGACCTATGCTGCCTTTCTCCCAACTGTCCCGTTCTACTAGCCGTCGCCTCGCTGCGGCCTTGCTAGTTCCTGCAACCCTAGCCGCGATCGCTCTACCTGTTACGCTCAAAAGCGCTGAAGCCCAAACTGCTCCAGGCCGCGCCCTGACGCTACGCTCGGATGTGCAAGAAGCCAATGCCAAAACGGGTGTGGTGACAGCTCGTGGTAATGTGCAAATTACTTACCCTGCTCGCCAAATTCAGGCAACTTCGGCTCAGGCTCAATACTTTAGCCGCGAACGCCGGATTGTCCTGAGTGGCAATGTGTACGTTTTGCAGCAGGGCAATAGCTTACGGGGCGAAAATATTACGTATCTGATTGACGAAGGCCGCTTTGTGGCTTTGCCGCAGACTAGCAAGCAAGTGGAATCGATTTATATTGTGGCTGACCCAGCATCAACCCCAGCAACTCCACCCGCTTTAGCGAACCCACCTTTTTAATGCGAAACCTGGATCTTAGGGGTTTACTCAGTGGAAGTAGCCTCAGACCACTCATCTTTGATACCATCAAGGCCGATTGGTCTGCGATGCAGCTAGGCTGGGAGTAAATCGTTGAAGATTGTTCTGGAGAATATTCACAAGTCCTACGGCAAACGCACAATCGTCAATCGGGTCAGCCTGTCGGTTTCCCAAGGAGAAATCGTCGGTTTGCTCGGCCCGAATGGTGCTGGGAAAACCACCACGTTTTACATCGCGACTGGATTGGAAAAGCCTAATCAAGGTCGCGTTTGGCTGGATAACCGCGATATCACCACTTTGCCAATGCACTCCCGCGCTCGGTTGGGCATCGGTTACTTGGCCCAGGAACCCAGTATTTTTCGGCATTTGAGCGTTCGGGACAATATCTTGCTAGTACTGGAGCAAACTAAGATTCCTCGGCGAGAGTGGCGATCGCGCCTGAACCATTTGCTACAAGAATTTCGCTTGGAAAAAGTTGCTTCCACCTTGGGAATTAGGGTTTCGGGTGGCGAACGGCGGCGAACCGAAATCGCCAGAGCCTTGGCAGCAGGAAGAGAAGGCCCGAAATTTTTGTTGCTGGATGAACCCTTTGCAGGTGTAGACCCAATCGCAGTGGCAGAAATTCAAGAAATTGTGAGTCGGTTGCGCGATCGCCAAATGGGGATCTTGATTACAGACCACAACGTGCGAGAAACTCTAGCGATTACCGATCGCGCGTATATTATGCGGGACGGGCAAATTTTAGCTTCTGGTAACGCCGAAGAACTCTACAATAATCCCTTGGTGCGGCAGTACTACCTAGGAGACAACTTCCAACGTTAGCGTTGCAGCTCGGTTCGACTGTTCGCCAGGGCTTCGGCTTCTATGACTAGCATCACAAAATCTTTCCGCTTTCTCTTCTGGCCTTTAACTTGGTTGGCAGGTGGCTTGTCCTTGATGGATCGCTACATCACCAGTCAACTAATCATGCCGTTTCTATTTGGCGTGGGGGCATTTTCGGCGATCGCGGTTTCGATTGGCACTTTGTTTGATTTAGTCCGCAAGGTGACAGGTGACGATCTACCCTTGAATTTGGCGATTCAGGTCTTTTTTCTGCGCCTGCCAGAGTTCGTTGTTTATGCCTTGCCCATGTCCACCTTGCTGGCAGCATTGATTGCTTACGGTCGGCTCGCCACCGATAGCGAATTGATTGCGTTGCGGGGTTGTGGGATCAGTGTGCGACGGTTAGTAGTTCCAGCACTGATTTTGAGCTTAGTGGTGACAGGCTGCACGTTTGCCTTGAATGAAGCGATCGCTCCACAAACCACTTATCAAGCTTCTGTCTTACTGAATCAAACCCTGAGGAAAGATCGCCCTTCCTTTCAAGAACGCGATATCTTCTACCGAGAATTTAGCGATATCCAGCGACCAGATGGCAAAACAGAACAGGCTCTATCGCAGTTGTTTTACGCCAAACAATTCGATGGTCAGCGCATGATCAACCTGACGGTGCTGACGTTTAATCAAAAAAACTTACAACAGATCGTGTCTGCCAAATCTGCTCTCTGGAATCCTACTCAAAGTGCTTGGGATTTTTTTGAGGGTACTATCTATGCCGTTGCTCCCGATGGTTCTTACAGCGGCATTCAAGAATTTCAGCAGCAACCTTTCGCGATCGCCCGTACTCCTCTTGATCTGGCAATGTGGAATAAAGACAGTAACGAGATGAACATTGCGGAGGCGCAACGATATCTCTCTTTGCTCAATCAAAGTGCGGATGAGCAAACCCTACGAAAGCTGAGGGTACAGATTGAACGCAAATATGCCTTTCCCTTTGTTTGCGTGGTCTTTGGTCTGATTGGTGCGGTGTTAGGCGCTAAACCAGGCCGCACCAACCGAGCTACAGGCTTCGGCCTCAGCGTTTTGATTATCTTTGTCTACTACACATTGGCGTTTCTCACGGCAGCGCTGGGGCAAGCAGGAGTTTTTTCCCCGGTTATGGCAGCTTGGCTCCCGAACATCTTTGGCTTTGGGGTAGGAGGCTTTCTGTTAGCTCGCTCTACCTGATCGCGTGACACTCATCACCTGATCAAACCCCAACTATCACAAGGCTGAGCTTGGTCTATCACTTGAATTGGCTGAGAAAAATTGGATATTAACAGTAGCGAGTTCCTGAACGTCACGATGCCTCCTGTTAACCTCTTGCCCTCTGCTCTCTCCGAACTATTTGCTCAAGTCAGCAGCTCTGGCAAGATCACCTTAGCCGATCGCTATGGCATCCTGGCAGCCCTCCTAAGCAACAACATGAGCGCAGAGGAGCAATGCACGATTGACCGTTTACTTCATGCCTTAAAACAACGTCGAGTGCAGGTTGTAAACGAGTTGTCGGCAGAGATGTAACTGCAAACCAACTACAGGGTGAGGACGATGGAAGTTAGAAATCAATCATTCATGCGATTTTTGCAAGAGGATTTGGCGATTCCTGCTGCTGCCGTCATGCTAGCTTGGCAACACTCAGAATTTCCTAGCCTATTGCCAATGGTCCTTTGGCAATACGGCTTAGTCACTTTAACCCAACTAGATCAAATCTTTGACTGGCTAGAGCAGCACAGCCTGACCTTGCTGTAGGTAGAACTTGAAGCGGGTACTGGCAGAACGCGATTGCCCGTTGGGGGTTAGTCAGTCTCGGCTTAGCACTTGACCCCACAATCACCTCAGTCAAGCTGCCTAAGCCGTTAGAGGCACAACTGAGTTTTGATTTCTGTATTGCGATAGAATCCGCCGCAGCGATCGCCGCATAGCATGATCGAAAGCAGTATTTCAAATCCAGCTTTAGCTCTGACTTCAGCGTCTTTGACCGAGATAATTTAGCTGGCTTCACACATACCGTTGTGGAAGTAGTGCGGGGTTGTCTGAGGTCATAGCTTCATTTTCGAGCATTTCTGGTTTTAGTAGAAATATGAGTCCTCCCCTATTCAGGAGGGCTTCAATTTCTACTCCAAGCCTGAAGTGCCTAATCATTGGAGAGACCAATATGAAAGTTCCTTTAGAAGTTACCTATCGTGATGTTGAAAAAACAGCCGCGATCGATGCTCTCATTCATGAAAAGGTTGCCAAATTAGAAGAAGTTTGTGACCACATTAGCAGTTGCCATATTGCTGTAGAAAAAATCCACGATCGCCCTCGCAGCGGTTCTCCTTACCGAGTCCGCATTGATATGACCGTACCTCCTGGGCATGAATTAGTGGCTGACTCTAACCCTGGAGAAGAAACGCAATATGTTGAACTCGATACTGTGATTCGGGATGCTTTCAGCGCCGCACGTCGCCAGCTAAGCAAACTCACCAAACGTCAGCACGAAAGTGATAAGTCTCAAAACCAAGAAGCCTATGAGACGACTGCCTTAGTCAACAAAATCTTTCGGGAAGAGGGATACGGTTTTATCAAAACTCTGGATGGTCAAGATATCTACTTCCACCGTAATAGCGTCCTGCACGACGATTTCGATCGCCTGGAAATTGGCACAGGTGTGCGTTTCTTTGTGGAAGACGGAGAAGAGGGGCCACAGGCAACCACAGTCAAAATTGTGGATAAGCCAGGAGTAACGGTTGGCAAATCTGATCAATCTTTAATTGAACCGCCTCTGGGTTGGGAATAGCACTAAGCTTCTGGGGGCAACTGCCTCCAGAGCTTCCTGAAAAAATGGGCGATCGCGCCGATATACGCCAATAAATTAGGGCAGCAAAAAACAACAAAGCTGGCAGGGTTAGTGCTGCCAGCGATCGCAAAACTGCGTAAAACTTTAGAGTCTTGCCCTAAGCTTGAATCACGTCTGGCAAGCAAACATTGGTCCCACCCAAGCCGCAGTATCCGTTAGGGTTTTTCGCCAAGTATTGTTGATGGTAGCTTTCCGCGTAGTAAAACTCTGGAGCTTCAATAATCTCTGTGGTGATGGTTCCATAACCTGCTTTACTTAAGCCTGTTTGGTAGGCATCCCGCGAAGTTTCCGCCAATTTATGTTGCTGTTCCGAATACACATAAATTCCAGAGCGATACTGAGTTCCAGAATCATTGCCTTGGCGCATGCCTTGGGTAGGATTGTGGTTCTCCCAAAATACCTTCAGCAGAGCCTCATAGCTGATTTGCTTGGGGTCAAACACCACTTGCACCACTTCATTGTGCCCAGTCATACCAGAGCAAACTTCCTGGTAAGTGGGGTTTGGGGTCACCCCAGCAGCATAGCCCACGGCTGTGGTGAACACACCAGGTAGCTGCCAGAACTTCCGCTCTGCGCCCCAGAAGCAGCCCATGCCAAACATTGCCACTTCTAGCCCAGCGGGGTAAGGTGGCTGCAAGGTGTTGCCATTGACGTAGTGCTTTTCCGGGACTGACATCGGTTCTGCCCGTCCTGGTAAGGCTTCTGCTGGCGTGGGCAAGCTCAGCTTTTTGCCAAATCCAAATAACGCCATGAGTTTTAACCCTACTTTTTGAGATACGCTTTACCTTACTTCATGATAAATGACTAACTTGATAACTGCTTTACCCCCGCCAGTCAGCTTTATCTAACGCCAAGGAAATTCGATGCGATTTACAGTGCTAACAACTTTACTCTTGCTAAGCGCAGTAATTTTAGCGGCTTCCTTTTTACCCTGGGCTTCGTTGCAATCTGCTTCACTCATAGATCCTAATATTTCCCCACTTGAAAACTTACCTGCAAAGCTAGGAGTCGCCAATGGTGCCTTTATGCTGGGTCCTAGTGATACATTCACGGCTTGGCAAGGAGGATTCCGATTGGGAATTTATGCCATTCCTAACTGGATTGTCGTGCTGGGAGCGTTGCTGATCCCCTTGGGAGCGTACAAGCCTGTCATTGGCATCACTGCCGCTCTGTTTGGGCTGATCCATCTAACGATATTCTCTGTCACCATGCACTCATTGGGTGCTCAATTCGGCATTGGTTATATCGCAACTCTTGTGGCCTACCTTGCAGCGCTGACTCTGTTGATTCAAGGCTTCTGTCGCGATCGCAGGTCATTGCCAAGCAGCAATTAGCATTTGGAAGTTACGGCTTGAGAAGGGCAAACTCGTAACGCAGAGGAGCTTTGGCACTAGGTTGTACTTTTACTAATACCCCAATGCCTGGCACAATTCGGCGCTCCCCAGAGGGAAGGAATTGAATTACGCCGCTAGCTCCCTCTAGTAGAAAATCTGGGCTTCTGAGGGTATCTCTTAAGCCTTTGCGAGTCTGTTGATGTTGTAATCCCATGTATACGGTTTTAGTTGCATCGTAGGACATAGCAGTACGCCAGTTTACCGAGCCGCCCCAAAGTTGCTGGGCATCACGAAGAAAAGAGTGTTTGGCCCGTGGTGTGGGATGCCAAGGCACAGGCAACACCAAGCCATTGACTGTGTTCTGTCCAGCCTGGAGGGTTTGGGAGGTATATAGCGTTGGGCTGCCGAATAAAGTTAAACGCCCTTGGTTGGCGCGTGCCATCTCCACAGCTTTATTGATGCGATCGACATGGGGAGCGAGGAGAATACTGTCAGCTCCACTACTGATGATGGTGGCGATCGCGGTTTCAGCATTAAAGTCAGAAGCGGAGAAGTCACACGGAACATTGATAAACTGTCCCCCATCGGCAAAAACCGCTGCCGTAAATTGATTGCGAAAAGATTCATTATCCACAGCCGCCGTATCAGAACAGATGGCAATTTTGACTTTATAGTCATTTTTGATGGTGTAGCGGGCCAACGCATCGGCAATGAAGCGAATGCTGGGCACCATGCGAAAAATATATTTGCCGCTAGAGGAGAGTTTGTCAGAAAAACTAGTGGGGGACAGCATCACCAGTTCTCCCTCGTCATAAATGGGAGCGGCTGCCACAGAAGCATCACTGGCGTTATGTCCCACCACGGCTATGGTCTGAGCATCCTTCACTAGTGCTTTGGCAATCTGACGGGCGATCGCTGGTTGGTTCTCATCATCCGCGATCGCCACCTGCAAGAGTTGTCCTCGCAGACCACCTTGTCGATTAATCTCATCCTGAGCTTGAGCCACTCCTCGAAGAATCTCCTGAGCGACATTCAGGTTGCTACCAATCGGCACGCTAACTGCGACTCTAACTGCTGCTTGGTTAGCGATCCGAGCATTATTTAAGTAGATCAAGGTTTCTGGATCGTTATGTTGTTGCTGCAGCGAGGCTTGAAACTGCTGCGCTGCCGAACTAAATTGTTTGGTGCGAAATGCTTTAACACCTGCTTCCTTAGCGGGGGTGGCGATCGCCCGAACCAAAATCTTGTCGCCCAAGCTGATGCGGTTGGCCCAGGGTGTTGGCAAGGGGGGAGTCGGCTGTAACATGCCTGTGCAGAGAGCCGCGATCGCCCCTCCAAACAATGTTTTGGCAAGACGATAGGGTTTTCTAACCACAGGCCAGGCCAAAGGAGACTCCACTGGATTTTGGCAGAGCACAGGCAACCAAGAAGCACAGGGAAAGTCTCCTTCCATCCCCTGTAGCTGTTCTCTCGCTTGACGCACAGATAGATATAATGACTGACCTTGGGCAAAAGCTTGCAGGAAATAGCGCAAGAATGCCTGAGCTACTGGATCGGGCACAGGTTCTCGCATCACAATTACCTGCGGAATGCCTAAATCTCCCAGATGTCGAGCCAGTTCTAAGCCATCGCAAGAATTGAAAATGGCCAGCTTCAGATTGTTACGCACTGCTGCCTTTAAGGCATAACGGAGCTGATCTAGGGAGAGTGTTTCGGTGTCATTAATTTGAATTTGCCCGCGTTCCTCACTAGAACTATGGCCCGCAAAAAACAGGATGTCCCACGGCTGGCTCCACAACTGTTCACTGAGTTGCTGGCGACGGGGTTTCTCTAGCAAAGTCACCTTGGCTCCTGGCAACTGCTCTAGCACCGCGCGATCGGCTTGGACATCAATACCTTCACTGTTACCCAACACCGCAAGAATTCTAACTGGGCTGTGCAGTGGTGGGGAAGGAGGTGCGTAATCTGCACATAAGGCCATCTCCGCGCCAGGACGACGTTCAAATAAGGCCCACAGATGCCAAGGTAACTTGCGTAAGAGGAGATCTTGAGTCTGTACAATTACCCGCGCCGCCTCATGCCGCTGCACCTCTTCTTGGACCTGCTCCCGCAAATCCCGCACACTGGCTTGGCTCCACCAATGGATTAAGCTGGCTCGTAATTTCTGCGCTGCTTGGTCGCACTCGGTCACGGTAGAGACATTGGTGACTTGGGCAGGGGGCACTTCAATTCGCATGCCTCCCAGTCGATAGTAGAGGTGTTGCCACTGCTGATATAGCTGAGGAATATCTGGAGCAGCCGGAAATCTCCCTCTGACCTCGATCGCAGATGCTTGTCCATCGTCACCAATTTGCAGCGTCACAGGAAATCCCTGTGCAAAACTGCCCTCACCAAACTTGAAGACGACCAACTTACTCACAATCTTTTTTCCGTCTTACGATCGCCCGCCAAACAACGCTAAACCACAAAATTTTCCACGATGCTAGCTGACTCTAGAGCAATTCTCACACTAAATTGTTCTCCTAGGTCAGCGGTAAACTTCAACTGAATGTAATCATCTTTACGTCTAGCTTGGGTGGTCAAAAACGCCTGCCCTTCAGCATCTAAGCCTACCAATTGCAATTCGGGTGGTAAATAAGCTTGACCTGCCATCGGGTAAACCCGCAAGAGTACCGCCACTTTTTGTTCTGGTTTGGGCAGAATCGCCACCATCAAGGCGATCGCATGGCCTGCTAGGTGCATGCCTAAGTCTGTGATGCGTCTGACTCCGGCGGCGGGATGGTCAGGATCAAGCGTCCACAATAGTTCAGCCGCAGTCCAACGGATTTCTTCGTCTTGCGTGGTTTGCAGCAGTTGAGTCAAGGCAGGAATAACACCCAAATTAGGGGCACCTAGTGTAGAACGTTCTGGTTCTTGCTCAGCCTGATTGGCATACAACTGCTCAACCAAGTGTTTCACTGCTTCCGGCGTATCGATGGTCATGCCTTTTACCTGTTTAGCCCGAAAAGCCATCGCATAATTGGTGTCTCGGTTCTCTAGCCAAGCCGCGATCGCCTGCCACTGCGGTTCAAAGACCTGATTAAACCACTGGCCCAGTTGCACAGCAGCAGGAGCAGGCTGATGCAAGCGCAACAGTAGAGCATCTAAAGATTGCAGTTGTGCGAGTGGCAGCAGGGTAGTAGTGACACGGGGGACAAATCCCAATAGGGTGCCAGCACGGCAGGCTTCATCTAACTGCACCACTACATAACCAATCCGGTCTTGCCATACCTCCGGCGGCATGGAGCAACTGCGATCGCCCATTGAAATAGAACGGCATTCCAAACGTCCCACTCCCGCAATTTCCAGGTCAGCCACATCTGCACAGAGACGAGCGATCGGATTCCAGCTATAGCTTGCCTCCAGATTGATAGGCATGTCGAGCATTTGTAAATAATCTCGCATCAGCAACACAGCCAGCGTATTGCGATAAACTTGAGTCGCTTTCTCTGGAGTGGGCTGGGCTTGAGCAAATTGTTGCGCCACCTGGCGGGCAGAGGCAGGAATTGGCAGCGTAATTGTGAGGTCTTGGGTGGAGTCAATCATGGGTAAGGAGGTTGAATGCGGCAATCGAAACGATACTGAAACGATCTATGAATCTAAATATCCTTGCGTTTGTCCAAACTTGAGCAAGCGAGGAAAACACTCTCGTTGATAAAAGTTACTCAAGGTGGCGATCGCCACACCAAACTCCTGAGATAGCGCTTCCCAAGCAGTTTCTGGTGGTAAGCGGCGCAGAATCAGCACTTCGCAGTTGATATCGGGGCGATCGCGCACATGAATCCGCCGGAGTTGTCTGCCTTCTCGCTCTACCCATTCCCGAATCTCTTCTAGGATCGGTGGCGGATTGGCAGGAGCAGGTAGAGTGTCGATCGGATTAATTACTTCCCCCGTCTCGGCAAGCTGACCAAATGCCCGTTCTGCCTGTTGTTGAAACACTTCCCGCTGGCGATCGCTCAACCGTCGCTTGAGATAGGCATTTAACCAAGTAATCACACTGGCTAGCTCTGGGTCGTAAGCGTTGCCAGTTAGCGCTTCGCAGAGGTTGCGACAGCAGTAGAGCCACGTTTGCTGGAGGGCATCTTCATAATCAGGGACACCAACGCCTCGGAGTAGTTTGCCAGAGCGCTGAATTTGCCAGATCAGTTGGTTCAAGGCCCGTTGGCGCTCCAGGCTCCCTCGCGGCTGGCGACAAGCAGCCATCACCAATTGGCGCAATTGTTGATCGATTTCATCCATGCGGTTAACCACCGCCGTCACCGCCACCACAGCCCCCACCGCCTCCGTCACCGCCCCCGCAACCCCCGCCTCCATCTCCACCGCCGTCACCGCCTCCATCTCCACCACCCACGCTTGCAGGAGGCATGAACACCTGATCTAAATCAGCCAAAACCGTGTCTGCCAAAACCGTATTACCAAACAGAGCCACCACCAATGCTAGTTGAGTAGCTGGCGAATTGTATTGCAACTTGGCATGTTGTCGCTGCAATTGCTCCAATACAGAATCTCCATATCGACTGCGATGCGGCTTAATAGATAGAAGGCCAGCGATGACTGTTGTTAATAGACAAAGTATGACGAGAAATCCTACAGGTTTATCCTGAGCAATACCGACCACTATCTTGCTAACTCCTAACACCAGTACCGCAGCAACAGAGAGCGTGGGTAACCACTGAGTCCTTGCTGCTTGACTTTGCTTGACTAGTAAGCCGAGTTCTTGCAAATTTGTGTAGATAGTCTTTGTCAAAGGTTCTACTAGGGATCTCACGTTCTCAATGCTGCCACCTCTAGAAACTGCTCGCACGACTGCTTGCTCTAAAAAATGACTATTTTTCGGCAGGGGGAGACCTCTCCGAAAGGCTCGTTCAGTCGTCAACAATCTCAGGTGTTTACGCTCTACCAAATGTGCGATCGCCGCTTCTACAGCCCGACGTTTACCACCTGCTAAGTAAGCCACCTCGTAGGGATCGAGATGTACCACCTGCACAGAGGTTTGATGACCTGGTTGGCAGAGATACCATCGTAAACCACAGGCAAAGAGTGTTACCACACTGAGCAATCTAAAGTAGAAATCTAAAAATTCAACTCCTGCAAAATCAAAAAGCGGATTACTAATGTTGGTGGCGCCATTAGTACCGACGCTACTAGCAAGCGATGGAGTAAAACTAGTGATGGCTAGGGTGAACAAAAACGACAAAACTGCGATCGCGCGTCGGTTAGCTCGGTGCCTTGTGAGAAGCCAGTTCCAGAGCTGATCTCTGTTGCCAACCTGTCTACCCGGATGAATCTGCCTAGGTACTGGCGGCCAAATATTTGAAGGAGGAGCTTGTCCAAACCAAGTTTGATAGCTATAAAGCGTTTGACTATACCAGCTATCAAACTTGTCACGTTCACTGCCACTCCCTGTGGTTGGCTCCTGATGTAGGAAAACTTGTAAAATCTCTGGACAAAAGTATCCCCCATAGGAGCGTGTATAAAGGAGATGCAAATGCCATGCCTCGTCCACATCCTTGGAGGGGCTAACTGGGTGCCCAGCAACTACTGCGAGAAATACAAACTTTTTGTACTCAGCAATCACTCGCTGCGTATACTGAGCAGTCCAGCCATTCTCCCTCGCCAATCGTTTGCTAAACGGCAGCTCGGTATCTACATCATCTAAGGCAAATTTCTGAATCCGGTCGTAAAGTTCTGCTGGCTCAATATTCATCTCCGGATACCTACCAAAGTTGAAAGTCAGGAAGCAAAGCGATTATGGACGGAGTGGCGCAAAGTCATAGCCAGAAGCACTGGGCTGGATTTGCACCAAAACAGCTTGACCCAGGCGATCGCCTGATGGCAGAAACTTCACCGGATCTCCGGCTCCAGAAGCTGAAAAGGCTGGACTCCGCAAAACGTTCTGCAAGCCACTCCGAGTTTTATCCTGCTCTAAACCCTTGATAATGGCACGACTGGCATCATAGGTCATTGCCGTTCGCCAGTTTACCGCTCCTCCCCATCGATACTTCGCATTGACTGCAAATGGATGGTCGGCAAAAGCAGTCGGATGCCAAGGCACAGGTAAAACTAATCCATTCATATCGGCTTGACCAGACTGCGGCGTTTTGATTGTGTATAAAGTTGGGCTACCCAATAATGCGAGCCTGCCTTGATTGGCTCTAGCTAACTCGATTGCGCGATCGAGCCGATCAATGTGAGGAGAAACCAACAGCCCCTCAGCCCCACTACTCACCGCTTGGGCGATCGCCGTGGTTGGGTTAAAGTTTGGAGTAGAGAAGTCACAAACGGTTGGCACGAGTTTGCCTCCCTGAGCTACCAAAGCTGCCACAAACTCATCTTTAAAAGAGACATTGTCTGGAGCTTGGGAGTCATAACACACAGCAATATTAGTTTTACGAGTGGTGCCAACTACATATTGCGCCAGAGGTTCCGCCATTAACCGAGTTGTAGGAACAGCGCGAAAGACATAACTGCCAAACCCAGAAAGATTGTTGGCAAAGCTAGTCGGAGTCACCATCACCAATTGTCCTTGTTGGTAGATCGGCGCAGCGACCAAAGAAGCATTACTGGCGTTATGTCCTACTACGGCAAGAATGCGCGAGTCTTTTACCAACTCTGTCGCCACCTGCTTCACAATTTCTGGATTATTTTCATCGTTGACAATTTCAACTTGTAGCGGCACGCCATCAATGCCACCATTTCGATTCACTTCATCCTGAGCTTGGGCAACCCCGCGCAACATCTCCTGAGCTACATTCAGGTTGCTCCCAATCGGAACACCCACGGCAATTCGGAGCGCTGTGTCATCAACACGGGCATTGTTCAAGTAGATCAGCGTTTCTGGGTCATTTTGGCGCTTTCGGAGAGAAGCCTCAAATTGGGCGATCGCGCCTTCAAAATCTCCTTTGGCAAAAGCTGCAACTCCGGCGCGTTTCTCTGGTGTAGCATCTGCCTCAATCAAGAGCTGATTCCCCAGACTCATGCGGTCTTTGAGAGCACCCGCATTGAGCGACTGGGATGATGGAGAAAAGATGTTTCCCTTCAGCCAGGAGATACCTGTGACTACTCCTAAACCTATTAACAAGAGCACAATGGGTGGGACACTGGCTTTGGGCCGCACAGAAGTAGAATTTCTTTTTTGAGTTGAGGTCATTGTAGGAGTTCCTTTAGGCATCTGAGGGAGTGACTGAGCGAGAGGATGAAGATGAAGTTGTCAGTCGTTGCAGTCGTTGAGCAATCTCATCGTCAAGCGTCATCTGAGCTAAATCTGCGGTCAGTTTCTCCGCTGGATTTTCTGAAAGCTCTGCCTGTGCTGTCATCTGGAGATGTCGCCGTTCTATAGAAGTTTGAGCCGTCGCAAACTGCGATCGCGCCGAGCCAATTTCAAGTTCAGTATTAGCCTGATCGATCACAGCCAATGCCTCATTTAGCTCCGCCAAATCTTTGAGATTTTGCATCTCCAGCTTGTAAGTTTCTAGCTTCTGGCGTTCTCGGTTGAGTCTGTCCTTAGCAGCCCGCACTACTGTCTCCGCTTTGGCAAATTTTTCCGCTAAGGAAGGCAGCGAGCGATCGAGCAAAATGGCCTTCGTCATCGCCATCCGGGCGGCTTCTGCATTGCCTTGTTGTTGTGCCAAAATTGCTTGTTGTTCAGCTTGCCGAAATTCTTTCTGCCTACTTTCGTACATACTCTTAGCTTGCTGGTAAGCAGCCATTAGACTCGCCACCGATTGGGTGAGTTGCGCTACCGACTTTTGCATCGTTTCCAAAGATTCCTGGGCCACTTCCACCGCAATCTTGCCGCCTGACTCCACAGGCAAGCCCCAGAGCCACGACCAAGTGGCTGTCAGTACGCGCCCAGCCCGCTCGCCTACGAACCAATAGATAAATTGTTTGAAATGTTTTTGAGCCATAGAGCCTAGATCCCGCCGTTGTAACGACATCGATATTTCGAGAAGCGATCGCCTATGTGCTTCTCAGGCTCTAGCTAAGAACTTATTTTGAATTTTGCAAAACTTTACAATTAGCCTTAAATTGAGGCCACAATAAGGAAGGAGAAACCTCGCTGATCCTCACGGTAGAGTCATAGTTGCATGGATAACCGATCAATTGAGCGGCTACTTGAAGACCTCAAGCACGCAGACCCAGAGGTGCGTAATCGTGCTACCCAGGAATTGTGGCGACGCTGGTTTGAACAGAAGGGCGTTGCGGGCCTGGAGCAAATTCGGCAGGCACAGATGTTGTTAGAAACCGGAGAAAAACTCAAAGCAGAAGCGGTGCTTACCCAGCTGATTCAGGACTTACCCGATTTTGCCGAAGCATGGAACCGACGAGCAGTGTTGTACTACGTTCAGGGCAAGTATCGTAAGTCGCTGGCCGATTGCCAACAAGTAGTGCAGCTCGACCCGATTCATTTTGGCGCACTTCATGGCATAGGGCTCTGCCATGTGGCATTGGGCGAATACCGAGAAGCCATTCCTGCCTTTCGTCGCGCCTTAGAAATTCAACCCTATTCAGTCGAGAACCAACGTTTGATTTTGGAATGTAGCGCTAAGTTGAGCTGAGCGATCGCATTGAGACCTAACCCCCAGCCCCTTCCCTAAAAGGAAGGGGAGCCAGCTTGCTGTAAAGCAGCATATACACTATTTACACAAAGCGAGTTAGCTGAACTCGGTAGCGATCTTTTTTGGTGACGGCGACTTCGCCAACTTCTAGGCGACCTTTGCCGCGGATTGCCACCAAGTCCCCAGTTTTGAGTTGATGGCTGGCAGAACTGATCTCCTTCCAGTTCACCCTGACATCTCCGCCGTCGATCAAGTCCACCATTTTGCTGCGAGACATGCCGAAGCCTGCCGAGGCGATCGCATCCAAGCGTAGTGAGGCTTCTACCGTCGTCAGTTCCTTTTTCTTGGGTTCGCGGATTTTCAGTTCGCTGAGTTCGATCCGTCGAGTTTTTACGGGCACCGATCGCACTTGATTAAGCTGGAGTTCTAGAAACTCCACTAGGTCAGGCACTACGATCGCCTGCGCTCCTCGCTCTCCTAACACAATAATGTCACCTACTTTTTCCCGAACAATGCCTGTGCCTAAAAGCGCTCCAAGGAAGTCACGGTGGGTCGCAGGGTCAAACAGAAAGTTACCAGCAATGTCGAGAGCTGCTATTTCTACTTGAGTGTCTTCTAGGGGGAGTTCGGCCCGTGCGATCGCCACTCGTTGCCGTTCTGCTTGCGGGTAGCCGCCCCAGGGTAACAACTGGACTTCAGTCAACCGCCCAAATGATTGCTGCATGTCAGCGAGTTCTGGAGGGGCAAGAAAATCACTACAGACGACTTCCCAGGTTTTGATCGCCTGGTCGGCTTGGTCGATCACTCGTGCGATCGCGTCTCGATTTTCAATACCTTTTAATAGGTCTTCGCGTGGCAGCATGCGTTAGCTGTAATTCTAGAGAGCACTTCTGATTTTAAAGGGAGAACTTACTGGATGACCATCTGGCGGTAGCGGGCCAAGACAAAATTGTAGATACCATAGGCCACCAGTCCTAGGGCTACCAGCCCCAACAACCAAGGACCATAAGGCTGACTCGCCAAAGCTGCCAAAGCTCCTCCCAGACCTCGCACCTCACTGGCATTAGAAGACCGAGCCGCCTGAATCAGGAAAAAACCAATCACGGCAAACACAACGCCTCTGGCAGCTAAGCCGAATCTACCCATGCGAGTGGCCCAGGTTTTTTCATTCTCACTCATTTCGTTCAGCTTCAATTTACGGCGAAACTTGGCGGTGTAGGCTTTATAGAAGTGGTAAAAACCGAAGCCAATAATTGCCGCTCCAATGGTGCCTACCAGCCATTGACCAAAGGGTTGAGCTAAGAGACGAGCCGTCCAATCTTGGGAAGCGCTACTACCACCTCCACTACTACCGGAACCTAGGACTAGCCGAGCCGCTGTCAGGGCTAATCCTGCGTAGACAATAGCCGTCCCGACGTAACCGAGTCGCTGGGCAATTCCCTTAGCATCGGTACCATGATTTTCGGTATCCATCGTTGCTTGGACCAAGCTCCAAAGCACATAACCCAACAAACCGATCGCTACTAATCCCAACAAAAACTGCCCAAAAGGCTGGTCTAGGATGGTTTGCAGCGCTCCTCGCGAATCTGTGGTTTTGCCACCTGAGCCAAAAGCAGCTTGAGCGGCTAGGATACCAACTAAACCATAAACAATCCCTTTAGCGGTATAGCC
This sequence comes from Trichocoleus sp. FACHB-591, assembly GCF_014695845.1. Lineage (NCBI taxonomy): Bacteria > Bacillati > Cyanobacteriota > Cyanophyceae > Leptolyngbyales > Trichocoleusaceae > Trichocoleus > Trichocoleus sp. FACHB-591. The sequence continues at coordinate 96,747 of NZ_JACJPA010000083.1, read as the reverse complement.
GAATCGGGCTAGAGGCTCCACCCACGGTTGAGACGCAACCTGTCTGGCAGCTCGCCCTGCTTGATTACTGGCTCGCTCTACTGAATCGCGCCCTCTCATTGATCTGCCCCTCGCTTGCCGCTGTCTAATTGGTTCTAAACTAGCAGCGATCGCGGTGATCCTCTGTCTTCCGGAAGGTGAGATTTCTCAACAAAGTGTACTTAGTCAACTCAATATACTGTTGCCGATTTGACAGCGATCAGTTGCAGCGCGATCGTAGAGAATGGATGGAAGGCTAGCAAGGCACCCCCTCTATGGAATCATTCAACTACCTCGGCATTGTATTGTTGACGTTGATCTCCCCGCTTCCGACTGAAGTCATCATGCCGTTAACAGGGTTTATGGCAGCCCAAGGCAAACTGAATCTAGTGTATGCAGTATTAGCGGGAGTCTTAGGTTCTGTAATTGGGGCGTTGCCTTGGTACTTTGCGGGCAAGTACTTAGGGGAGCCAGGATTGCGGAAGCTGTCCCATCGCTCGGGTGGCTGGATCAAAGTATCGATGGAAGATATTGAGAAGTCTAAATATTGGTTTAAGCAGTACGGGGGCCGAGCTGTAGTACTGAGTCGAGCCGTACCAGGCGTACGGACATTTATCTCTGTGCCAGTGGGTATCAGCGGTATGCCTGTGCTGTTGTTTCTGTTTTATGTAGTTTTGGGCGCAACGATTTGGGATGCCTTGCTAGCGGGTTCAGGATATGTCTTAGGCGATCGCTACTATTTAGTTAAACAATATTTGGGGCCTGCTTCTAATGTGGTGGTCGCGATTTTGTTGATTGCAGTGGTAGTTCTGCTGTTTAGGCGTAAAATCCGGCGTGCTAATAAATCTAAATCAAGCTTAAGACCAAAAAAATTAGAATCGAAACTATGACAGCTCAGCAACTCAGCCCCAACGGTAGCAACTCTGCTCTTTGCCAGCTCATTGCTCAACAGATAACCAACAGTCCCAATCAGCGAATTACCTTTGCTGACTATATGGAGTTGGCGCTCTACCATCCCCAGCAAGGTTACTATTCCACCAAAGCGGTCACCATTGGGGCTCAAGGTGATTTCTTCACTTCTCCTCATTTAGGGGCTGATTTTGGTGAATTGCTAGCGGAGCAGTTTGTGGATATGTGGCGATCGCTGGGGCAACCCTCTCCTTTTACGTTGGTAGAGATGGGAGCAGGTCAGGGACTCTTAGCCACAGATATTTTGCAGTACCTCCAGCAACAACATCCTGATTTCTTGCAAGCGATCGAATATGTAGTGGTGGAAAAATCTCCTACGCTGCGCTTACAACAACAGCAGCGTCTGCGATCGCAATCTCACCTTACTGCCTCTCTCTCGGTGCGTTGGTGCACCTGGGAAGAGATCCCTCCTGATTCTATTGTGGGTTGCTGTTTTTCCAATGAATTAGTCGATGCATTCCCGGTACATCAAGTGGTACTCACTGAGGGAGAACTACAAGAAGTTTATGTCACCCTCACTTCTAGCCCATCTGCTCCCGACACAATGCAGTTTGCTGAAGTGCTAGGAGAACTCTCAACCCCTCAACTGAGAGAATATTTTGATTGGTTAAATATCCCGCTGCTATCAGGTAATTATCCGGAAGGATATAGAACTGAAGTCAATCTAGCCGCTTTGAGCTGGTTACAAACAGTTGCCGATCGCTTACAGCAAGGCTATCTTCTGACCATTGATTATGGCTATCCAGCGACTCGCTACTATAATCCAGCGCGATCGGAAGGCACTTTGCAGTGCTACTACCAACATAGTTATCACAACAACCCGTATTTCTATGTAGGTTACCAAGATATTACGGCGCATGTGGACTTTACAGCTTTAGAACGCCAAGGCGATCGCTGTGGGTTGCAACAGGTCGGTCTGATTCAGCAAGGCTTATTCTTAATGACGCTGGGCTTAGGTGATCGCATTGCCGCGCTCTCCCACACTGATCTCAGTCAACCTGGGGAGTCTTTGCAAGCTCTGCTCGCTCGGCGGGAAGCATTGCATGCTTTGGCTAGCCCAATGGGATTAGGTAACTTTAACGTCCTGATTCAAAGTAAGGGGCTAGGGACCTCTGAGCAACAAAAAATCTTAAGGGGTTTGAGTTTGTAAACGAGTATAAAAGTCCCGCAAATGACACCCTGGTATTAGGAACGAGCTTTAGCTGTTGGGTTCTGCTTCCCACTCTACAGAAGTCACTGTTACGGTGCCCGGTTGAGAAAGCGTGCCCTCAAAATTGCCTGTTTGTCCAGGCTGGAGAGTTTCCGGGGTCACATAAGTGAAGCTAGCTGCCGCATCAGTAGTGGGAGCAGCGACTGCATAGTTCACAATCGCGAATCTAACTGGTTTCCCCGTATCATTACGGACTTGGCCCACCACGCGATCGCCGCTGCGCTCAAAACCAAGTACTACTACTTGAGGATTGCTGGGGATAGTAGGAGCCGATCGCTGACACAAATGGCTCAGATCTACTAAACCTTGATTGGTTGTCTGCATGTAGCACAGGGGCGTTCCTGCATCTGCAATCATGCTATTTTGACTAGCTGCATTATTTTGATTAGTTGCTAAGAAGGTTAGCTGTGAACTGGGTCCGGGCAAGGCTGCTGGCGTTTCCAACGGCATCAGTGTCAGTCCAGCCGCGATCGCTAGGTATGAGAATTTCTGCATACAAGTCTTAAGCCAACATTCTCCTTTCTACTTTTCAGGTTTATCAGGCGTCAACCGGGCGATTTTCTAACCGAAGTCAAAAAACATACCAAAAATTCTCTGAATAAATTAAAGATTGTGTAAAAGATTTTGAAGATTCGGTAAATTTTCTAGGCCACCTTCTTCCAACGCTGGGTTAGATTGCACAGGGTCAACGGTTCATTGGTGCATCCTGCCTCGTTTCTACATGGTTCAAGTTTCATCAGTTGGTTGTGCACAACCAAACCAGGTGTAGAAGCGGTGAAACATAACTTCTGACAAAGTTTTTGCTGGAGAATTCCTATGAATCAGCGTTTTCTGTCTGCGTTGCTTGGGCAACGACAACTCAACTTGTCTTCAAAGCAGCCTCATCAGTTACGCAGCGATCTCAACGCTTCGGCACCATCACAGCAAACCCGTCAACTTTCAACCAAGCTTACTGCTTTGGGTCTCACAACACTCCTCGGTGCAAGTAGCAGTATCGGTTTGGCAGGCGTGACTGCCCAAACTGCACAAGCAGCTCCTGTGGCATCAGTGGGTAGAGCTGTGGCTTTCACCTGTACCGACAGCCAAGCGACAATTAAGGCGAAGGGTGGCCCTTCTGTCACCTTCGGTACCACTAGTATTTACATCGGCTATCAACAAGTTTCATCGATCAACAAAAATCCTCGTCTAGTTCGCTTTGACAACGGACAGCGCACTTGGTGTAAAACAGATTACGAAGTCACCAATGACGATGGCACCGGATATGGCTTGATTTGGGATGGCGGGAGTGTGTTGTATGGCGTCTTCAGCTCTACTGGCACTCAAGGTTATTCCAGTCAAGACTTCCGTCGTTTTGCAACAAGTGGTTGGTTAACGAGTTATGGCAAAGGTGGAAGCCGTAAAGTTGCTGTGCTTGCTCGGATTAACCCCTCCACCGGGACCGTTGCCAATGCCACTTTTCTCTCCGGTATGCTCACTAGCGGCGACAGCAACTCCTTAACGGTCACGGGCTTGGCTTGGACGGGTAGCAGTTTGGTGGTCAAAGCCAATTCTTGGTTTGCTCCTCGCCGTAGCGATCGCTCCCGGATGAACTGCCCAGGCTCATCTCCTTTTGTCCAAACCATCACCTTTGCTGCTAATTTAAGCTCGGCCCTCCAATCTACTGCTGTTGGCTGTCAGTAGATTTTATCTACACAAGTGACTTGCTAAGAGCATACGTTGAGACCTAACCTTCAACCCCTTCCCTGTAGGGAAGGGGAGCCAAAGCCTAGCCAGAATCGCTATTCCTGATGCCTATACTGGAAGTAATCACGATTATGGTTTCGCAAGGGAAGGAAGCGGATGGTGCCAAATCCCACGATTATGCAAGCGGTAGAACGACTAGATTACCGCGTTACGGTTGGGGATATCGCGGCTCAGGCAGGGCTAGATATTAATCTGGCTCAGCAGGGGCTTTTAGCCTTGGCATCAGATGCGGGCGGGCACTTGCAAGTCGCCGAGTCTGGTGAAGTCGTTTATCTCTTTCCCAAAAACTTTCGCAATATCCTGCGGAACAAATTCCTCCGCTTGCGCCTGAAGGAATGGTGGGCCAGGGTTTGGCGAGTTCTGTTTTATCTGATTCGCATCTCCTTTGGCATTGTTTTGCTAGCGTCGATTGTTTTAATTGTGGTGGCGATCGCTCTCATCGTCATGGCAATGAATTCTAGCCGAGACAATGACAATGACTCCGGGGGCGGGGGTGGCATCTTTCTCCCCAATTTTTGGTTTACTCCCGATTTCTTCTGGATCTTTTACCCCAATTATTACGACGATCGCCCCTATGAACGCCGCCGTCGCCGTTCTCGCAATGCCGAAGGGAATCAGCTCAACTTTTTAGAAGCGATCTTTTCCTTCTTATTTGGGGATGGTAATCCCAATGCTGACCTAGAAGAGCGACGCTGGCAGACTATCGGCACTGTGATTCGCAATCATCGAGGTGCAGTGGTTGCTGAGCAAATTGCTCCTTATTTAGATAATGTCGGCCAAGGCTATGGTTACGAGTACGAAGACTTTATGATTCCCGTACTCTCTCGTTTCAATGGGCGGCCCGAAGTGAGTCCGGAAGGCGGGATTGTCTATCATTTTCCTGAATTGCAAACCACCGCTGCTCAAAATCGTCCGCGATCGGTGCCTGCTTATTTAGAAGAAATTCCTTGGCGCTTTAGTGCTGCTGGTGCAGGGCAAATTATTCTGGCGATCGGTCTGGGTGGACTGAACTTGATTGGTGCTTTGGTTCTGGGTAGCTTGCTAGCTGATGGAGCAGCAGCCGCAGAGTTGGGTAGCTTGGTTGCCTTTGTCCAGTCGATCTACTGGTTATTACTCGGGTATGGCACGGCGTTCTTAACTGTGCCGCTCGTCCGTTATTTCTGGGTTCAATGGCGCAACAGCCAGCTGGCGATTCGTAATCAAAATCGTCGGCAACGTGCCCTGCGGCTGAACCAAGCTGAACCAGAACTACAGCAGAAGCTGGCTTACGCCGAGCAATTTGCTGCTGAAATGGTGGTAAGTGAGAAGGATTTAGCTTACACCACTGAGACTGACTTGATAGAACAAGAGGTTGAGCGATCGGACCAAATTGACGCAGAATGGCAGCGTCGCCTGAATGAATCTTCCTAGCTGTCGCATCAGCAATCTCCTCAATATTGCCGCTTTCCCATCAAGAGTGGAAAGCGGCTCAGTTTATTTACGCAAACTTTATGAAATTCAGTTTTATAGAGGCTTTGTCTCTCAGCTGATTCACGCAAACTTGATAAAGCTTGATTTTGTATTAATGACTTAGTTAGGATGAGCTTTAAGATCCAATCTAAGTCAGATTTGCGACTAGCTGATCTCCTCAGATTCAGGCATCCTCTGCTTGACTTTCACCTCAGTTCGCTATGTTTCTTTTCATGGCCGTAGCTGTAGATTATTGGTTACAACAGAGCCGCTATAGCAATCGAGGCAGCATTTATTTGTTTGCCCCCATGGCTGACTTCAATGTGATGGCTGAAGTTGGCGACACTCCGCCTTAGACAGGCTCAGTGATTAAAGTTTTATTCATGAGTTGGTGAATAACTCATCTGATTTTTAGGGAGAGCAAAGTTCTGATTAGCTCTCTAGCTTCAGCCTTATTTTTATAGTTAGCGATCGCCCTTGGTATTTGCGATCGCTGAAAATCCCCCTAGGCCGAGAGTCAGAACTTAGCTTTTGCTCAGTCACCTAAAGTCGCATCAATTTTGAGCCTCAACCTTGCCTTGGAGGCTGGCAATTCACCTCACGAGTTGTCGTGAATCATTGTTTGCATATTTATCTGAAATGAGACTTAGCTATGAACGCCGAAGAGCATCTACCTGTTTTAACTCGATGGTTACGCCATAAAGAATCTCTTGTGATAGCTCCTTTAGAGGGAATACCCTTTGCCTTAGGAATTAAACTCCGCGAATGGCTCTACCGTAATGTTTTGGGCCGCTTAGGGAATGCGGTGCAAATTCAAAAAGACGTTGGATTTAAGGGTACTGCTGGCATTGAAATCGGTGATCGAGTTAACGTCGATCGCGGAGCTACTTTCAACAATTCGGGCAAAGATAACAAGATTTGTATTGAAGAACAAGTAAAAATCAGACGAAATGTTGAATTGGATAGTTCAGGTCAAAATAATACAATTTTAGTTCGTTGCCGAGCCCGCTTAGGCCGAGGAACTCGCTTAAGTAGTGCTGGTCAAAATAGCCAACTGATTATCGCTGAGCATGCCTGTCTCGATCGCGGTGTTGATATTAAATCTCATGACCACGGCTATGTAGAGATTGGTCAAGAAACCTATATTGGCCCCTACACCTGTATCGCTGGGCCTGGTCACGTCATCATTGGCAAAGACTGCCTCATCGCTTCGCATTCTGGTATTTATGCCAGCAATCATGACTTTGGCAATCCATCACAAAAAATTCGTGATCAAGGCGTGACTGCCAAAGGAATTGTTATAGAAGATGATTGCTGGTTAGGCAGCGGCGTCCGAGTGCTGGATGGAGTGACCATTCATCGCGGTAGCGTAGTTGGGGCAGGTGCAGTAGTCACCAAAGATATTCCTCCTTACTCAGTGGCTGTTGGAGTACCCGCCAAGGCGATCGCCCAGCGTCATCAAATCGACAACTCTCGGTTAAACGAGCTAGTCAGCTATGCAACTTTAGCTTTGGCTCAAGACTTGCAAGATAGACCTTAAAAAAGCTAGAAGTTGGCTTGGTGCTGGCTTCTAGCTCCTAAATCTTAATTTCTGGCTAACTCCTGTGTTCCCGCTAAAGGACGTTCTAGCTCAGGAAAACAGCTCTATTGCACTTGAATTCTGGCGAGGGCGGTGCCTTTGTAATAATGCAAGACAATTTGTTGATAGTTATAACCACGCTGAGCTAGGTTATGGGCTCCCCATTGGCTCATGCCTAAGCCGTGACCAAAGCCACGACCTGAGATTTGGAATCCTGGCAGCGAACTGCTGCTCTTGGTGCCAGCGGAACCAGAAACGGCAGTAGCAGTAAACAGCGTGCTTCTAAGACCCAAAGCATCTCGGAGGGCACTACCGCTGATAGTGCGGCTTCCAGCATCACCGACCACTTTCATGGTGACAATGCGACCTTGAGGCGTTGTCCGGGCGGGTTGCATGGAGATTACATTCCCCACTCCAGAGATGCGGTTGCTCAGTTCGGAGTTGGAAAAAGTCTTAGTCCATTGATAAACGGGTGCGCCTTGGTCATAGTCTTGCACGCCACGCAGGTAAGGCAGCGGTTGCTTCCAGACATCTTCCACGTTTTCTGTGTGTCCACCAGAGGAAGAATGGAACACCGCTTCAATGATGCGACCACTATGAGTCAGAACTTGACCAGCGGTGGCGTTGACTGCGGCTTGGGTAGTGGAGGTTTCTTTGGCGACCCCTTCATAAACTTGCCATGCTTGTGTATCGCCGACATCGTAAACACTGTTAGCAGAACTTTGCCGCTGATAGAGGGCATAAGAACGAGCCGCGATCGCTTGAGCTTTCAGAGCTTCTTGGGGCCAACTCGGAATCATCTCAGCCGCAACGACACTGTAGAGATATTGCTCTAGATCCACATAGTTGACAGCAGTGAGACCCTTAGCCGTGGGAACCAAGAACGCCCGTCCGCGATACCAGCGATCGCCAATCCAGACATAGCCACCTCCTGTGGGCTCCACCCAAATCTGACCTGCCTGCCACTGTCCTTGGAGGGACACACCACCCGCACTCAAGGCAGCACTCAAAGATTGCTCTGGAGCGAGTTCTCCTAAGATTCGTCCGTTACCATCTTTGATCAAGGCTTTTGTAGAGCTAGCCACTCCAACCTGCTGCTTGCCTTCTTCAACCGCAACTCGTAAGTCTAGAGCCGCCTGTGCAGGCGCAATCATGGCTAGCCAAATCAGGGCAGATACCCACCAGTGACGCCCTCCCAATCGAACCAAATGCCGTAGTCCTTGAATCAGGAAGGCAGGGGTATGTCCAGATGTCATTCCGTAAATCTCCTCACTCCAAACAGTGCGGCTAGATGAGTTGTAACTAGAATAATGATCAGCTTGAGTAATTCGATGCAAACCCTAGTTAATATAAGCTAATTTCTTCAAACTTGGGATAGAGAAAGTGAATAAAAAACAAGTCAAATTCATTACCACTGTTTGTGAGACTCCATCTTGAGAGTGAATGTTTCTCGAACTTTCCAAGAAAGCTGCTAACTATTACAAGACTCTGAGATAGTCTTTCCCTGCATACGAATAGGGGCATCGGAAGTGGCTGTCAAAATAAAAACTGTTGGGGTTGTTGTCTGTTGAGTCACAAAACAGTCTGCACCTGGAACCTTCTCTGTATAATGAATCACCCATTCCTTACGCTGAGGCATTACCACCTTTTCTATTCGGTCAATTTGTATACTAAAACCTCCTGTTGAGTGAGAACCTGAGGTTAGCCCAATCACCTGATGCCGCGAAAAATCCACGCTGGGAGCCGTTGGTTTTTGTAAATTTAAATCGAGCGAAGAACTGCGGTTCCAAAACTTAAACCAATCCTGCTGATTTTGAAATACTAAAACTTGGGGTTGAGTCGTCATACTTTGAGACAAAGGATTGGACCCAACCCGCAATACCTGAAAGGGAATGGATGTCTTCATGGTGGTCAGTTTGGCTGAGGTGTCAATTGTTGAACTAGTCGGCACTGAGATAATTGGTGTTGAAATAATTGGGGTTGACTTGGTTGGACTCGTTGGAGCAGTTGGATAAAGAGCTGTAGCCAGCGAATTGCAACCGACCAAGGCGATCGCTAGCCCACTGATTAATAGTGGTAACCAAAACTGGCCCGGAGGGAATCTCAACCACTGGGAAAACCAGATTTGCTGCATGGTGAAGACCTCACACTTGCTAAGGGCTGGCTAGAGAGCGATTTTAATAGATCCCTTCTTTTCCTTTCCAACTAAAGACAGGAAGTCTAACAAAGATAGGAAGGGATCTGAATCAGCAAGGCTTAGGCTAATGCGATCGCTCGCCGCACCGCTGCGTCTGCATTAACAAACCCATCGCCGTATTCTTCGTCATAACCAGGATCTCCTAGATCATAGGCAGTGGTTGACAGAATTTCCCGGACTTGAGTTGCTGTGAGCTCAGAGTTGATGCTCCAAACCAAGGACGCCACTCCAGCCACATTGGGGGTGGCAGCAGATGTACCGTTAAATTGAGTTTCGTAGCCGAAGTTTGTGCCTGAGCCGGCTGGAGTTGCACCAGTGGCAACGACTTCAGACGGTCCCATCAACGTTAAACCTTCACCATAATTAGATCCCCAAAAGTCAGGATAAGAAATCCGAGTGCCTGGGGTTTGAGAATTGCCATACATGTCTTCTGCGCCCCAAGAAGCTCCAACAGCGATGACGTTGTTGTAACGCGCCGCGAGTTGAGCGGGATAGAGAAGACTGTTCTGATCACCATTACCCGAAGCGATGACAAACAGTACATCCTCTTGGTGATTCGCGACCAGTGCTTCAAAGTCAGGCTCAAGGCCACCACCTCCCAGACTCATGTTAATGACTAAACGTTGGCCTTGGCGCGCAGCTTCAGCAATCATGGCTGCGGTCGCTTCAGCTAAGCTGTAGTCACCCGTTTCTCCTCCCAGCACATCAATGTTGATGACGCTGGAATTCCAGTTGATACCGCTCATACCTATACCGTTATTGACATTGGCAGCAATAATGCTCTGAACCGCTGTGCCATGTGATAGATCTGTTGAATCATCGTTGTAGTTGTCTGAAAAAATGGTTGTGGTCCTGAGGTCTGGATGTAAGAATCCGTCAGCATCCACGCCTAAACCTGAATCCTGAACGCCCACTAGCACTTCCTCTGAGCCAGTGGTAAAACGCCAAGCATTGTGCACACCCATCATATGGAGGTTCCACTGTTCGTTAAAGAGTGGATCGTTAGGGGTCACGGATAAATCGAAAGTTGTGTCAGCGAAAGCAATGCTGTCGATACTTTCAAATAAAATTTCGCGACCATCTCCTAAAGTCAAAGCATCAAAGAGGCGATCGCCATTGCCAGGATCGTAAAGTAAGCCCCCACCCGTAGTTGTTGCTAGATTGAAGGTGACATCCGTTGACAGCAAATGGGAAAGATCCAGCAGGTCATATTCGCCAGTGCCAAACTCCAGATTGCCATTGCCAGAGAAAACCATGCGACTCGCACCTGGTATCAGTGTGAAGGTATCTGCTTCTAGAGAGCCCCAAACGGTTTGCACGAGTTGGGAGGCAGTCAAACTAAAGTTGTAGTTGGTGTCGCCAATATATTGATCGATCAGTACTGAGTAAGTACCAGCAGCTAAACTACCAAAATTAATTGTTTCTGGCTGACTGTCTGAAGCTAAGGAGGAAGCCAAAACTTCAGCGTCGTCCATCAGGCCATTGTCGTTAAGATCCTGGAATAGGAAGAGATCGGCATCGTTCTCTAACTCACTCAAACTTAAGTTGAGGTTGCTGGTATCCTCCAAGGAGAAGCGATAGAAGTCTTGAGGATCGGAGTTGCCGACAAAGTCTCTATAGCTGCTCGTGCCGACTAAAAGCCCTAAATCCCTGGCTTCAAATAGCGTGTTGCCTGCTGCATCAGCGGTGAGGTTTAAGCTATAGCTCGTGCCGCCAATGTACTGCTCCACAATCACTGCATAGTCTCCAGCTTCTAGCCCTGTGAGAGCGATCGCTTCTGAAGTGGTGTCACCCTCAATGGACGACGCAATAATCTCATCAGTTTCGATCGCGCCATTTTGATTAGTATCTTGCGCTAGGTACAGATCCGCGTCAGTCGCTAAGTTAGTAAGGCTGAGATCAAGGTCGCTGGTCGTGTCTAGCTGGAAGTAGTAGATATCCTGAGGATTGTAGCTATCTACGAAACCACTAAAGTTGGAGCTACCACTTAAGGTGTCTAGCTCATAGGTGCTTAGCGGGGTGATTGGGTTGGATGTTGCTGGTGTTTCTGGAAAGGGCAGCGCTTCTAAACGAGCGCTAAACACCTCACTGCGAAATCTGCTCGCATCAGCAAGAATGGGCTGTAGGGATGACCAATTCTCCAGTGCAAAACTGAGGGCATCGGGCCCAGCCTGACGGTGGCCTAAAGGCGATGCCCCTAAATTCGGATCTGTTTCTCCCGCTAAGATGGCAGCTGAGTTGGAAGGAAGGGCAAAATGAGACAGGACTTGGGAGTCTAGTGGTAGAGGCTCTAGCATGGGGGCTACTTGTGAGAGAGTTGAATCTGGCCTTGGATCTGTACGGATTGATACAGTCCCTTAACAGGCATCAACTGCAAGCAGGGAATTTCCGCAAGGTTCTTTTCCCTATCCAAAGGGAAGCGTTGAGAATAGAAGCAAGCCCCTAGGAAAGATGCTATGTCGGAATTTTTTAACGTGTTGCTGGCTTCCAGCGGATTTATGCCTCACGGCCACTGCTACCTCTGGAGACCAGGCTTAGTCGGATTGCATTTAGTTTCAGATGCTCTGATCGCCCTCTCTTATTACTCGATTCCAATCATGTTGGTGTATTTCGTGCATAAGCGCCGAGATATCCCTTTTGACTGGATTTTTTGGATGTTTGGGTTGTTTATTGTTGCTTGTGGCACGACCCACATCATTGACATCTGGACTTTATGGCATCCAGTCTATTGGCTGGCTGGTCTCGTCAAGGCGATCACGGCTTTGGCTTCCGTAGGCACAGCCGCTTCCTTATTTCCCTTACTACCTCAAGCCCTGGCTTTACCCAGCCCCAGTCAACTGGCAGCCGTGAACCTGGCTTTGTCGAATGAAGTGACGGAGCGCAAGCAGGCAGAAGCTTGTGTGCGAACCTTGAATGCCGAGCTAGAGCAACGAGTAGATGAACGGACCGCGACCCTCCTGCAATTGAACGAACAGCTGAAAAATGAAATTGCTGAGCGTAGCCGAGTTGAAATAGAGTTGCGGCGATCGCTCAAAGAGTTATCGGATATTAAATTTGCCCTAGATAAAGCCGCGATCGTCGCGACAACAGACCACCACGGCACCATCAACTATGTCAATGACAAGTTCTGTGAGCTGTCGAAATACTCTAAAGCCGAGTTGCTAGGCCAAAACCACCGCATTATTAATTCGGGGCATCATTCTTCGCTGTTTTTTCAAGTTCTTTGGGCCACGATTAGCAGTGGCAAAGTGTGGCACGGGGAAATTCAGAATCGCGCTAAGGATGGTAGCGACTACTGGGTCGATACGACCATCGTGCCGTTTCTAGACCAGGCGGGTAAACCTTTTCAATATCTGGCAATCCGCTTCGACGTCACCGAGCGCAAACAGGCAGAAATCGCCTTGTGGGAAAGTAAAGAGCGCTTTCGTTTGCTTGTAGAAGGTGTGCAAGACTACGCCATTGTGATGCTGAGTGCTGATGGTCAAGTCGCCAGTTGGAACAGTGGTGCAGAGCGAATTCTGGGTTACCAAGCCCCGGACATCATTGGTCAATCACTGTCTCGCTTTTACCCGGATGCCAGCAACTCGCACGCTAAGGCCCAGCAAGAAATACAGCTTGCTACTACAACAGGCCGTTTTGAAGAAGAAGGGTGGCGCATGCGCCAAGATGGGTCACAGTTTTGGGCTCACGTCATCCTCACCGCCCTGCATGACCGCACTGGCCAACTACGGGGCTTCTCTAAGGTGACTCACGACATTACCGATCGCAAGCGGGCAGAGCAAGAAATCAAAGCACTCAATCAGGAACTTGAGCAACGGGTGATGGAGCGCACCACCCAACTGGCAGCCATTAACCAAGAGCTGGAAGCCTTTGCTTACTCGGTGTCGCACGACTTACGGGCTCCCTTGCGGAGTATTGATGGCTTTAGCCAAACGTTGCTAGAGCGCCATGCGGAGCAGCTAGATGCTAAAGGTCAACATTATTTGCAACGAGTCCGGGCAGGCACTCAGCGGATGGGACAACTGATTGATGATTTGCTGAATCTGTCGCGAGTCACGCGCAGCGAAATGAGTTGGCAACCCGTAGACTTAAGCGCGATCGCCCAATCTATTGCTACCGAGATCCAGCAGGGCCAACCAGAGCGGCAAGTCGAATTTGCGATCGCCCCTGACCTAATGGCCTATGGTGACACTCAACTGCTAACGATTGTGCTCGACAACTTACTCAGAAACGCCTGGAAGTTTACTTCCAAACATTCTCAAGCCTGGATTGAGTTTGGAGCCTTACCATTAGAAGGAATTACACCTGTTTACTTCGTGCGGGACGATGGCACTGGTTTTGATATGGAGTATGCTCACAAGTTGTTTGGAGCTTTCCAGCGATTGCATGCCATGACCGAATTTCCTGGCACTGGCATTGGCTTAGCCACTGTGCAGCGAATTATTCACCGACATGGAGGCAAGGTGTGGGCCGAGGGAGCCGTAGAGCAGGGAGCTTGCTTTTACTTTACGCTGGTCCCAGAAAGCGATCGCACCTCCCTTTGAGATCTACAGAGCCATCTAAAACGACTGCCATGCTCAAAAAAAGAATATTACTTGTAGAAGACAATCCAGACGATGAAGAGTTAACTTTATTGGCATTTGAAGATTGCCAGATTGCCAACGAAGTCATTGTCAAGCGGGATGGAGCCGAAGCGCTAGATTACTTATTGGGTCAGGGAATCTACAGCGATCGCCATCTGTATCCCATGCCATCCTTAGTTTTGCTGGACTTGAAGCTGCCTAAAATCGATGGTTTGGAAGTGTTGCGCCGTCTTCGCAGTGAGGCTCGTACCAAAGTTTTGCCCATCATTATCTTGACGACCTCGAAAGAGGAGCAAGACTTGATTAACAGTTACAGCTTAGGGTGCAACAGTTACATCCGAAAACCCGTGGACTTTAATCAATTTATGGAGGCGATTCGCCAACTGGGTGTTTATTGGTTACTGATCAATGAAACGCCGCAAATCCGAGAACTTTAATCTGACGGGAGCACATCATGGGTCAGATCTTGCGAGCTTTGATTGTGGAGGATTCTGAAGATGACACAGAGTTGTTGGTGTTGGAATTGGAGCAACAGGGTTACGACCCCATTTACGAGCGGGTAGATACTGCGAAGGCGATGCAGGCCGCTCTGGATCGAGCCCCTTGGGATGTGATTATTTGCGACTACTCTATGCCCCAGTTCAGTGCTCCGGCGGCTTTAGCTTTGTTGCAAAGCAGAGACTTGGATATCCCCTTCATTATTGTCTCCGGCACCATTGGTGAGGATATTGCGGTGGCTGCCATGAAAGCGGGGGCACATGATTATTTGATTAAAGGAAATTTGGTGCGGCTAGTGCCTGCGATCGCGCGAGAACTGCGGGAAGCCCAAGAGCGCCAAGCGCGGCGAGCCGCCCAGAAAGCTTTGCGAGAAAATGAAGAACGCTTTCGGTCACTGATTGAAAATGCCCTCGATCTGATCGTGGTTTTAGCGATTGATGGCACGATTCAATACACTAGTCCTTCCAGTAAAACCTTGTTTGGCTATGAATCAGAGGCGATCGCCGCCACCAATATTTTCAAATACCTGCATCCGGAAGATATCTCTCATGTGCGGCAGACCTTTCAAAATGTGATTGCTCAGCCTGGAGTGACTGCAACGGCGGAATTTCGCTGCCACCATCAAGATGGCTCTTGGCGGCTGTTAGAAGCCAGTGGTAAACATTTTGTTGAGCCCAGCGGCACGACTCGGATTATTGTGAATGCGCGAGACAGCACCGAACGCAGACAAGCTGAGGAGATGCGAAAAGCGCTGGAAACGGAGAAAGAACTTAGTGAATTACGCTCTCGGTTCTATTCCATGATGTCTCATGAATTTCGTAGCCCCCTCACCGCCATTCAAATGACCGCCCAACTGATGCGAGATCATTCTCAGGCTTTTGAGGTCAATAAGCAGAAAGAATGTTTTCAACGAATTCTGAACGCGACGAAACGCCTAGGGCATTTAGTGGATGATGTTTTAGTCATCGGCAAGGCTGAATCTGGTAAGTTTCAATTCGCACCTGTCCCTCTAGATTTGAGCGCCTTTTGTCAAGAACTAATCACGGAGTTTCAACTAACCAGTGGCAAGGAGCATCAAATTGTTTTTAGTTATGAGGGAGATGGCTCAGATGCGGAGATAGATGAGGAGATATTGCGCCATGTCCTGAGCAACTTGCTCGCCAATGCCATCAAATACTCGCCTGCAAACACCAAGATTCAGTTTGAGTTGCAGCAAAAGCGTGATGTCGCCATCATCCAAGTTCAAGATCAAGGAATAGGTATCCCTCCTGAAGATTTACCCCACTTGTTTGAACCTTTTCATCGTGCCAGTAATGTGGATCGGATTCCAGGGACAGGTCTAGGTTTAGCGATCGCCAAAAAATTCACGGAGTTGCAAGGTGGCATCATTACAGCTACCAGTGAGCTGGGTGTAGGCACTAACTTTATCGTCACCCTGCCGCTCCAAGCCCAATTGTGAGGAATTGAAGAATTTTGCGATCAATAGAGTTTATCCCTAGTTCTGTTTCACAACTTAGACTATGTTGGCAGTATCACTCATTCTGATAGCGGCACTCTCATTTCTTCGTTGTCAGCTTTGCGGTGAAACGTAGACTGTTAATCCAGAAACTAATCTAAGCAATGAGCAATTCCCTCATCCCCGTGATTCTGGCTGGTGGCAAAGGTGAACGCTTCTGGCCCCTAAGCCGCAAGCTACGACCCAAGCAATTTCTGAGTTTAGATGGCAGTGGTAAAAGCCTGTTGCAAGCCACAGCCGATCGCTTGTTGCCTTTAGCTGGAGGTTGGGAAAATCTCTGGGTGGTTACTGCTTCCCACTTAGCTGATGGGGTGAAGGAACAACTTCCCGATCTCCCCCCTGAAAACTTGTTGGTAGAGTCGGAAGGTCGCGATACTGCCCCGGCGGTGGCTTGGAGCACTTTGGAAATCGCTCGGCGCTATGGAGAAGATGCCGTAGTGGGCTTCTTTCCGGCTGATCACTGGATTGATGATCAAGCTACGTTTGAGCAAACGCTGAGCGCGGCTACGGAACTCGCAACGCAACAAGATGCGATCGTGACTTTAGGGATTAAACCCAATGCTCCTTCCACCGGGTACGGCTACATTGAGCAGGGAGAACCCGCTGGCAGCTATGCAGGCTTTCCCGCTTACCGAGTCGATCGCTTTACGGAAAAGCCCGATCGCGAAACCGCAGAAACATTTCTCGCCAGTGGTCGCTTCAGTTGGAACAGCGGCATGTTTGTCTTCCGGGCAGGAGTGACCCTAAATGAACTCCGAGTGCATGCCCCAGAGCTGATGCACCTGCTAGAACAACAAGGCCCCAGCGCTTATCCTCAGTTGCCCAAGAAGAGCATTGACTATGCGCTGATGGAGAAGACCCAAAAGGCTTATGTTTTACCTGTTGGATTTGGTTGGGATGATTTAGGAGATTGGACGGCGATCGAGCGCTTGCTCAAAGGAGATAAAGCTAACGTCGAGTTGGCGACCCATGTGGGCTTGGACACCCAGGGAGCCATTCTTTACGCCAGCAATACTGAGGATGTGATCGTCACGATTGGTCTGGAAGATGTGGTGGTGGTGCGAGATGGCAACGTCACCTTAATTGTCAAAAAAGACCGCACCCAGGAAATTAAGCAAGCCCTTGGTCAGCTACGCGATCGCCCCGATCTAGAACACCTACTCTAGAACATCTACTTTAGACCTTGCCTGCTGGAATCTCTCCCTTGGGGGACTTGGCGAACTGAGGCGTTAGGCGTTAGAAGAGAGTCAGTGAACGCAGCAGTGCCAGTGGATAGGGTTTCTAGCTCTGGCTATGAGCGATCGCGGCTCACTGACTCATGCCCCCTGACCTCACCCCCTAGGAAGTCCCGTGTTTTTAGCGCAAACCAGCTCCCGTCAGCGAGAAATTATTGAAGTAGTCCTCCGCAACGGCTGGGACTTCATGCGGCGCTTGCTGACCGGAGGCAAGGCGGATGAGCCAAAATTGCCACCTCCTGCCGTCCTGCGGAATATTTTGGTAGATTTAGGCCCTGTTTATGTCAAGCTTGGTCAGCTCCTCAGCACTCGCCCTGACTTGCTTCCCGCTGAGTACATTGAGGAACTCTCTACCCTGCAAGACGAAGTGCCTCCCGTTGCTTGGCCCGCGATTGAGATGGTGATTCGGCAAGCCATCCGCAGGCCGCTAGATGAAGTGTTTGCCACCATTGATGCAGTCCCCGTCGCTGCGGGTTCGATCGCCCAAACCCATCATGCGACGTTGATCGATGGTCGGGAAGTGGCTCTCAAAGTCCAGCGTCCTGGTTTGGAAGCGGTGATTAGGCAAGATATTGCCTTGATTCGGGGCATGGCAGATTTGGCCGCTCGTACCGAGTTAGGTAAAGAGTACGACATTGTGGCGATCGCCGAAGAATTTACCAATGCGCTGCAAGCAGAATTAGATTTTTGCCAGGAAGCCAGCTACACCGACCAACTGCGCCGCAATCTCTCTAAGAGCCGCTGGTTTGATCCTGCGCGCCTCGTGATTCCAGAAATCAACTGGGACTTAACCACAGAGAAGCTACTGGTGATGCAGTGGTTGGATGGTGTACCGTTGCTGTCTGCCGAGATTCGCCCCAGCGCGGATACGATCATTCCTGAAGAAGAACGACGACAAATTACGGTTTTGTTGTTTCGCGTATTCTTCCAGCAACTCTACATTGATGGCTTCTTTCACGCTGATCCTCACCCCGGAAATCTGTTTTATCTCAAAGATGGCCGAGTCGCGATTTTAGACTGCGGCATGATGGGACGATTAGATCCACGCACCCAGCAGATTTTGACCGAGATGATCTTGGCGATTTCGGATATGGATTCCCAGCGGTGTGTGCAACTCACCATCCAACTAGGGACTTCCGGACAGAGCGGAGTGAATATGGCCCGCTTGGAAACCGACTACGATCGCATGTTGCGGAAGTATGCCAATGTCAATCTCTCAGAAATCAACTTCAGTCAAGTGTTCTACGAGATTCTGCAAACCGCCCGTAACAATAAAGTTCGTTTCCCTAGCAACCTAGGACTGTATGCCAAAGCGCTCGCCAATTTGGAAGGAGTCGCTAGGCAATTTGATCCAGAAATCAATTTGCTAGAACAAATTAAACCGCTAATTACTGATCTGTTTCGACGACAGTTAATTGGCGATCAACCCCTGCAAGCTTTACTCCGCACCGCTCTAGATATCAAAAGCCTCTCCCTGCAATCTCCGCGCCAAATTGAACTGCTGCTCGATCGCGTCACTTCCGAAACCCTAAAGTGGAATCTGACTATCCGTGATCTCGACCCTCTGCGTCGCAGCATGGACGACTCCGCCAACCGTCTCTCTTTTAGTATCCTTGTGGGTTGCTTGACGATTGGGGCAGCGATCATCTCCTCCAATGCCCCCACAGGTAGCCTTTCTCAACTCAGCATTGGCTTATTCGTCGTTGCCAGTTTTCTAGGGCTTTGGCTCGTTGTTAGTATCCTAAGGTCAGGGAGATTGCGGTAGGCGATCGCACCACAACACCAGGCTCGCTTACACTCAAAAAAATATCTGCGGAAAGTGATGACAAGCATGAAAGCAGTCCGAATTTACGCTTATGGTGGTCCAGAGGTTTTGACCTATGAGGATGTCTCGGTGCCTGCGATCGCCGAGGATGATGTACTGATTCGGGTTCATGCTGCTGCTATCAATCCGGTAGATTGGAAGGTTCGCGAAGGGTATCTGCAAGGTTTTATCGATTATGACTTGCCCTTAACTTTGGGTTGGGATGTCTCTGGGGTTGTAGAAGCAGTTGCCGAGAACGTGACCACCTTCAAACCAGGCGATGAAGTCTACTCTCGCCCTGATATCAAACGAGATGGCGCTTACGCAGAGTACATTGCGGTTAAAGCCTCGGAGGTTGCTTTCAAACCCAAAACTGTTGAGCACATTCATGCAGCGGCTGTGCCTCTGGCTGGAATTACAGCCTGGCACTGTCTGTTTGAATCGGCTGGATTAAGCGCTGGACAGCGAGTTTTAATTCACGCAGCGGCAGGTGGAGTTGGCAGCTATGCAGTTCAGTTTGCTCGCTGGAAAGGGGCACATGTGATTGGCACTGCTTCGGCTCGGAATCAAGACTTTTTGTTCCAGTTGGGAGCGGATGAAATCATTGATTACCAAACCACTCAGTTTGAGGATGTTGTCGAACCTGTAGATGTCGTGTTCGACACGGTTGGGGGTGAGGTGCAAGAGCGTTCTTGGCAGGTAGTCAAGCCAGGCGGCATCCTAGTTTCGGTCGTTTCTCCCCCACCTGAAGAAAAAGCTGCGGCTCACCAGTGTCGGAGTGCTTATGTTTTCATTCAGCCCAGAGCTGATTGGCTAACCGAAATAGCACAACTGATTGATTCGGGGCAGGTGAAGCCGATCGTTGAAACAGTGCTACCTCTGAGCCAAGCAGTTGTAGCGCACAAGCTAAGCGAAGGTGGGCATACACGCGGCAAAATTGTGTTGCAGGTAGCCACAGCTTGATCGTTAGCGTTTCTAGCGCTCCGGGAATAATACAGCCACGAATTCGGCCTATGGCTATTTTGCTACTGTTTATTCTTAAGAGTTTTCTATGCCTTACCAAGACATCAACGTAACCTTATCGGACGCAGATCTCAAAGAAATTCGTCAAGCGATCGCTCGTGAAAATGGTACTTGCTATCAATGTCCTAGAATTTATGCGTAGGGCTATATTCCGGCGATTGCCTTATGGAATGGGTTTTAGAACAGCAGGTGCTGTTTGATGCGCTGTACTACTATAGGGGCAATCCCCATCCACATTTGTTACAGCTCTCAGCATGGGCAGAGATTCGGGGATTTTATAAATGGGAGTACCCTTATAAGAAAAGGCATTTAGAAATGGATTGATCAACTAAGTTAATTAGTTTTGTCAAGGCTTATGATTGCTTCAAGCTCAATAACTTGACCTCTTAATTGCTACTTGCCAAAACTGATCATTTGAATCATTAAGTGCCAGGCTGCGAATCATCTTTGGAGTAATAAGTGCGAAGCTGCTTGTCTACTTCTCTTAAAAAACGTTTGACTTCGGCAGCCAAAGACTTAATATCATCATGACCAATTTTACGATGATTCCCATCATTATTATTTTTCCCATTTCTATGAACGATATCATGACGAATTGCTATTGCTTTGTTTATTCTTTTGGTTGAGTCTTTGGGAAACTCTACACCTAGGCTTGCTTTATACAAAGCTTCTACTTTGGGTAAATTATGAAAAGATAATGCGGTTAGGTAATCAGTGACCTCACCCTTCAAACCATCCATCTTTATAAAAATATCGCTTAAGCTTATCTTTTGATTTTGAAACTCTTTAGTTGTTTCTACAAATCTTCTTAATCTTTCTTCTTTTGAAAGTACAATTTTGATAAAAGCGTCAGAGAGATAGCTCTCCATGGCAGTGATGATATTTGCATAAAGCATTCTGTTTAATGGTTCTTCCAATTCGCTTTTGAGTGTGTAAGGACCGTCAGTTGAGCGGCTAAGTTTAATAATGTGACTTATAGAAGTCGTAAATTCTTTATAAAAATCCGTACTTAAATTTTCTAAGTAATAGCTATTAATATCTCTATCTTTAGGGATTTTTGACCACTCAAAACATTCAAACTCATCTTCCAATAACTCCACGGCCTTTGATATGACGTTGGGAGATACAAAGCCCCAAAATTTATTCTTTATGACATCAAGTGCTAAGAAAGGGCCATCAAAATCTGCTATATATTCGTTGTCTTCAAAACTACTGAAACTGCGATCATAAAGAGGCTCATATTCCGACAAGAACCATTCTTTAATGGATTTAACTGTTGGATAGAATGTGGTTCCAGTAGTTTGGACGTTCTCATTCTGATTTTTTTCGGCATTAGAATCTAGTTCCTCTCCAATAAACTCAGGTTCCGACAAGTAGAAATATTTACCCTCATCGTTTATGAAGAAGTACTTTGTTTTTGAATAGGAGTTTTTTTGCTCAAGTCCTTTGCAATGTTTTCTGATCTGTCCTTTGACAATGTGCAAAGGATCTACGGCTCCGAAGGTATATAGCTTATCCCGTAGAATTGCTTCATAAATCTCCTCAGGAAACATTGGATGGGCGTGCTTTGTCATCACCTCTTTTATCGCTTGTACAATTGTTCTCCTGTCTTTTTTGCTCATACAATTCAAGAATTATTTGTAACTACTAAAACGATTTAAAACCAACTACTCATTTACCGCTTTTTCGTTCCACCTGTTTAGAGCGTACAGTAGCTTGTATGAGCTTAACTTGATACAGGTCAACATTTTTACGCCATACTACTGGATGTTCCTTCAATTCGGCACACTGTTTTTCTAGGCACTTCTGTCGCACTTCCGTCAACCTCAGCGATCGCGAATGGCTTCTACTTCCTTCGCCACATGCCAGATGTAGAATAGCTAAAGAGGTTATACAAACCCTATGGCTGCCACCCTTACCCTACAAATTCCAGACCTAATCTATCAGCGGTTGGTCAATACTGCTAACGCAACCGGGCGATCGCTCCAACACTAGATCCAGAATCGATACTTGAGCGATCGCACCTGTATAGTTGAAAAGGACTATTTTAGGCGCAGCGACAAGAAACGGCTGTTTAACTGAGATCATGGCAAAGCTGCCCCACATTCAACTTCCCACTGCGCTCAAAGAGCGGCTCCTCCAAGGGCATCCTTGGGTTTACCGTAACCATGTCCCGTCGAATCTGCACTTCCCCTCTGGAACTTGGGTGCGCGCGCGTTGTGGCAACTGGACAGGCTATGGTCTGTGGGATACCAATGGCCCGATCGCGATTCGGATTTTTTCAGAAGAGCAAGTTCCAGATCCACGATGGCTCCGGGAACAAGTACAGGCAGCCTGGGACTTACGCTCTCCCCTCCGAGACAAAGGTTGTACGGCGTATCGGTGGTTGTTTGGGGAAGGAGATGGCCTGCCAGGGATCACAGTGGATCTCTACAACGACTTTGCCGTAGTGCAAACTTACATGGAAGGAGCGGCTGTGCTGCTCGATTGGCTAGTGGATGCGCTCAAAGCTGCCAAACCGCTACAAGGCATTTTCCTCCGCACTCAACATAGAGCCTCTGATGAAGCGACTGATAATAAACCTGATAGCAAGATAGAACGGCTGTGGGGCCAAGCTGCACCGGATGATTTGGTGGTGAAAGAGCACGGGCTATCGTTTCAGGTAAATTTATATTCTGGGCAAAAGACGGGACTATTTTTAGACCATCGCGAAAACCGCCGCTTTGTCCAAGACTTGAGCCAAGGACGTGAGGTGCTGAACTGCTTCGCTTACACCGGAGCCTTCTCGTTATATGCCCTGCGCGGCAAAGCCCAACACGTTACCAGCGTAGACATTGGCAAGGGGTTGGCGGAAGCGGCAGATACCAATATTGCGCTCAATGGTTTAGACCCCGATCGCCACACCTTTGTCACGCAAGATTGTTTCAATCTGCTCAATAGCTACGCAGAACAAAAGCGCTTTTTTGATTTGGTGATTCTTGACCCGCCCAGTTTTGCCAAGAGTAAGCAAAATCGTCATGCTGCCCAAAGAGCTTATGTCAAACTCAATGCGTTCGCTCTGCGCTGTGTGGCTCCTAGTGGTTTATTGGTCAGCGGAAGTTGTACGAGCCAAGTTAGCCCAGAGGCATTTAAGGAAGCGATCGCGGCAGCAGGAGCTTCAGCAGGGCGACGCGTGCAAATCATCCATGAAGCGGGTCAACCCCTCGATCATCCGGTTCCTGCTCATTTCCCCGAAGGACGCTATCTCAAGTTTGTGGTGGGGCGAGTGAGATAACTAGGAAGTCAAGTAACGGCTGAAGTTCAGAATTCTGTTCGCGATCGCCCTCGGGCTACGGTAGAAGAAAAACGATGGAGATCGTCACTAAAAGATTTCTACTACGAGACTTTATCCAGGAGGATGAGCCTGCTTTTATGGCTTATCATGCCGATCCAAGATATGCCGAATTCTGTGCGCCCGAAGAGGTGACACCCAACCGAACCCGTGAATTGCTCCACCTGTTCAGTCAGTGGGCAGCCGAATCTCCCCGTCGCAACTATCAGCTTGCCATCCGCGATCGCCGAAAATTGCATGAGCTGATTGGCTGCGGTGGACTGCGACGTGAAGGTTATGGTGCTGATCAAGCAGAACTAGGGATTGAGTTAGCTCCCCAGTTTTGGGGACGTTATGCCTACGCAATCGAGATTGCCCAAGCCTTGATTCAGTTTGGCTTCCGTGATTTGGGATTAAAAGAGATTTGGGGTGTTTCTGTGAGTGCAAACTTGCGAGTCACCCGTTTAGCCCAACGGTATGGGTTTGTTGAAGTTGGCCCACGTCCTAGCCCTGGTTGGATGACTGCGCGGGGATGGAGTCAAACTGAATGGCAACTGACGCGGGAAGCGTGGGAGCATTTATCAGCCGTCTGACTAGCAGATGGCAGCGGGTGAAATTGAGGATGTAGTTATACCCAAAGTTTAGCGAATGGCTACCTAAGCCTAGGTTTACCATTCGCTAAAAGCGATCGCTTGATTCTACTTGCGATCGGCAGCAGCTTGACGAGAGATAGCGACAAAAGCAGCAAAAGGATACTCAATTAAAACAGGATCTTCAGGGACAAAGCGCCCTTTCAGAGGTGCCTTTTGACCCAACCCCTGCAAAGAGGCGATCGCGATGGGAGCTTTCAGTTTCTCTAATTCTTGCACTTCCCAGTAAATCGCCCAAGTCGGTCTCGCTCCAGCAGTAGATTGGGGACGAAACATCGATTTGCCTGGGTAACGGCCATTGCGAGAAGGCACATGCCCAATGTAACGGGCCCGCCACCAAACTTCAGGATTTAATGGCTGATCTCCTTGAGCCTCAGAAGCGTAAATTAACACTTCGACCGCGCGTTCTTTGCGAAGCTCATCCGCTTTCCGAATGACTTCAAAGGCCATACTACCAAAAGCCACCTTGGGCAACCCTTCGTTTGTGACTTCATCTAAGTTGAGTTGAGCAGCGATCGCTTCTAGTCCCGAAGGCAGGTGAATTTCCGGGACAGGAGCAAGAATCGCAAACGTGCGTGTCGTCTCCATTCATGCATCTTCTAAGCTTCCTTAAGCATTCTAGGCCGTCTTGCCGCTTCTGGAGATTTTCTCTGAAGCGAGCTAAATAAGATTGCTTGGACTGCTTGGGTGAGTAGGCACAAAACTTGCTGCTACGGAAATACTGTAGTTCAGCCAATTAAAAATTGCGCTAAGAAATCTTTTAATTAGATTTAATTAGAACTATTGGCGTTAGGCAGTCCTTTGATGCTGGCTAAACAGTGGGCGAGTAGGCAGCGATTAAGCGAGCTGTATTTGGTTTGTCCCTCTTTTCTGACTTGGACTAGGCCGCAGTCAACCAAGGTTTTGGAGTGATGGCAGAATAAGGCCAGGCTAATTTCTAGATGGTTGGCGAGTTCGGAGCCGCTCATTTCTACGGACTGAGCTAACAAATCCACAATTCGTAGACGGGTGGGATCGCCAAGAGCTGCAAAGATTTTAGCCCGTTGTTCTGAGTCTAGTTTTAGGAGCGGGGCAGCGCTGCGAGATGAATCAAGGTTGGAGTCGAGCATGGGGCGATCGCAAGGGTAGAACCCCTTTTTATGGCTAATGATTCTACTTCTATCTTAAGGCGTAAAAGCTTTTACTTAAATACTTAAACAAGTACTTGACGATCGAGAATAGGTTGTTTACTATTTAGTTAAATGGTTGTTTAACTACTTGAACTGCAACAACCAACTGGAGGCGTAACGCCATGTCAGATCATTATCAATCCATCAAGCTGACCGACGAAAACTTTGACAGCGAAGTGCTGGCTAGTTCCATGCCCGTGTTAGTAGATTTTTGGGCTCCCTGGTGTGGGCCTTGCCGAATGCTCAGCCCCATTGTGGAAGAATTAGCCGCAGAGTTTGAGGGGCAGGCAAAGGTAGCCAAGCTCAATGTGGATGACTACGAGCAACTTGCCACGCAATACAACATCAGCGCTATCCCTACTCTCATTTTCTTCCAAGATGGTCATGCCGTTGACCAAGTGAGTGGAGTGGTGCGTATGCAAGTCTTGGCAGATAAGCTCAACGCCCTGTTACACCGCGATCGCGCTTCTCATTCCGCTGCCTAACTTCGTTGATTTTCAGGAATCTCAGGGAGATTTTGTTCATGAGTGCCAATGTTGATCTGCTCTCTCCGGTAAAGCTCGGTCCGTACGAATTGCCGAATCGCTTAGTAATGGCTCCGCTAACTCGCAATCGGGCGAGCGCAGGATATGTACCTGGAGCCTTAATCGCGACTTACTACGCTCAGCGAGCTTCGGCAGGTTTGATCATCAGTGAAGCCAGCCAAGTGTCACCGCAGGGTTTGGGATATCCCAGTACTCCTGGGATTTACTCACCAGAACAGGTGGCAGGATGGCGGCTCATCACCGATGCTGTGCATGCCAAGGGAGGTCGGATCTTTCTGCAACTTTGGCACGTGGGACGAATCTCCCATCCTTCTTTGCAACCTGATGGAGCGTTGCCTGTAGCTCCTTCCGCGATCGCCCCTACAGGACAAGCTTCTACCTACGAAGGGATGCAGCCCTTTGTCACGCCCCGCGCTCTAGAAACTCATGAGATTCCTGGGATCGTAGAGCAATATCGCCAAGGAGCGCAAAATGCTCTAGAGGCTGGGTTTGATGGCGTAGAAATCCACGCGGCCAATGGTTATCTAATCGATCAGTTTTTGCGAGATGGTACCAACCATCGCACAGACGAATATGGTGGCTCGATTGAAAACCGAGCTAGGTTCCTGCTAGAAGTCACAGCAGCAGTAACGAGTGTATGGGGCGGCGTTGGCGAAGCCTCCCGGAACGGGAATTGCGTTGGAGTTCGTCTCTCTCCCAGCGGTTCCTTCAACAGCATGTCTGACTCTGATCCTGTGGCAACGTTTAGCTATGCGGCTCAAGCGTTAAACCAGTTCAATTTGGCTTATCTACATATTGTGGAACCCAGAGCTGATGAGAACTTTACTGCTGACACACCCGCATCTCGCTTGACCACAGGCTACTTCCGCTCGATCTTCAAAGGCACGCTGATTGCTGCGGGGGGCTACGATCGCGAGAGTGGCAATGCGGCATTAGCCAACGGAGAAGCAGATTTGGTCGCTTATGGCAGACACTTTATTGCCAATCCAGATCTGCCAGAACGCTTTGCTCTCAATGCTCCGCTCAATCCTGCAGATCGCTCTACTTTCTACGGAGGAGATGAGCGGGGCTATATCGATTACCCCACTTTAGCTCTCCAATCTGCCTAAATGCTCTAACTCTAACCAGCGCTTGACCGAAACACTCAACTAACTTCACGCGATCGCCTGATTTAAGCACAGGCGATCGCTTTTTTAGCTTTTTTGGATGTTGCAGAACGCCTCAAGCTTTCGCAAGACGATGGAGCCAAATAAAGTTAGGTCCTTCTGGCGAACACTTGCTTTGGATCAACTGATTAGAATAATGGAGGTTTTCCCCAGATAAATCGTTTCTGTAGCCTGACGCAAACCACTCCCCATAAGGATCATTGACATAGAAACCGTTGGCATCATAACCACGAACCACCATAATGTGACCGAAGCTCGTGAAGTAGCCATGAATAATACAGGGTCTCCCTTCCGCGATCGCTTTACGGATATCCGACAGCCGCGCTTGAGTTGTGAAATCTACCTTTAATCCATAAGCTCGACCCATTTTTGCTAAATCCAGCGGCTCCCAACGGGACAAACCATTTCGCTCCATGTAGCGATACAGTTCATCCTCTAGCTGTCCCACTCCGGTTCGTCCCTTAATTTGCAGGTATGCCATCACCATCGCGTAGGAGGTGACATTACAAGCACCAGTAGGATTTAAGGCATTATCTAACTGGCTTTTGTGGGGAATATTCAGCGTTTTGCGTTCTGGTAGACGGCGAGTCGGGAGCGGCAGTGAAATCTTCGGTCCTGGGGGAGCGGCCGTCGTCACTTTGTTTTGATTATTGATTAGTTGAGTATGGGGTGTATAAACATACCAAGTATTTTGCGGCGGTGTTCCTAGAACATCTTTGAGGAGTGCCACCTTGAGATGATTTTTACCTACTGCTTTCCACGAATGAACTTCAAATACTTTACCTGCTTCGACCTGGACTTTGTCTGATTCAGGCAACTTGGCAGAATCATCTGTGGATTGCTTAAAAGTAGTATTGCGAATAACTTTGAGTTTCATAATTTCATTGAAGATCAACTCAAGGGGACAGTTCCACCATATCTCTGCTTCAACCCTGTTCTGATAGCTTAAGCGATTGCGCGATCGCCGCTATTGCCACTCAATCCTTGAACTCAATCCTTGGTCTACAGGGCTTGGCGTAGACTTCGCTAAAATGGCTATAGGTAGCTCCTAAGTTTAACAATCTTAAGAATCTACTCCCTGAAGCTCTCTCCCACTTCAGTCAAGTTGCCCCTCGTTGCTGTGTTGATGCCATGACCCAACCCCCTGACGCAGATTCTCAATCCGCTCATCCACCAACTCCAGGCATGACCCCGGAAGCGGGCAAAGAAGCTTGGAAGCAGCGTATTTCGGGGGTTTGGAGCAATGCCACAACTCGCCTCACCAAACTTCTGCCAATGGAGCAGGTTGCTCAACTGACATCAGGCTGGTTCAACGTCAGCGAAGAGCAGGTTGCCGAAATTTTAGAGAAAGTGCGGGCCGAGTTGCCTACTACGGAAGCGCTGCTGATTGGCAAACCCCAATCTGGCAAGAGTTCCATTGTCCGAGGCTTGACAGGAGTTTCAGCGGAGATCGTGGGTCAGGGTTTTCGGCCTCACACCCAGCATACGGAGCGCTATGCCTACCCTTCCAACGATTTACCGTTGCTGATTTTTACCGATACGGTTGGGCTAGGTGACGTGAACCGGGAGACGCAGCTAGTCATTCAGGAACTCATTGGGGATCTACAGCAGCAAAGCCAATGTGCCAGAGTGTTAATTCTCACTGTCAAAATTAACGACTTTGCTACCGATACGTTGCGCCAAATTGCTCAACAACTGCGGCAACGCTATCCCGAAATCCCCTGCCTGCTGGCAGTGACTTGCTTACATGAGCTATATCCCTCTGGCACCGCTGATCATCCGGCGTATCCCCCCGACTATACAGAAGTAAACCGCGCCTTTAGCGCTTTGCAGAACGCTTTTGGAGAGTTATGCGATCGCGCTGTCTTAATCGACTTCACACTCGAAGAAGATGACTATCATCCGGTCTTTTATGGCTTAGAAGCCTTTCGCGATGCCTTAGCTGACTTACTCCCAGAAGCAGAAGCGCAAGCAATTCATCAACTGCTAGAGCAAGGTGCTGGTGAGAAAATTGGTAATCTTTACCGAGATGTTAGCCGTCGCTATCTATTGGCCTTCTCCATCAGTGCTGCGACTCTCGCCGCTGTACCCTTGCCATTTGCTACCATGCCTGTCCTCACCGCTTTGCAGGTGTCGCTGGTGGGTTTACTGGGTAAACTTTACGGCCAAACCCTCACTCCGTCTCAAGCAGGTGGTGTCGTCAGTGCGATCGCAGGTGGTTTTGTGGCGCAGGCGATCGGACGAGAACTGGTCAAGTTTATTCCTGGCTTCGGCAGTGTGATCGCTGCATCTTGGGCAGCAGCTTATACCTGGGCTTTGGGTGAAGGAGCTTGTGTTTATTTCGGCGACTTAATGGGTGGCAAAAAGCCTGATCCCCAAAAAATTCAGACGGTGATGCAAGAAGCTTTCAAGTCAGCTCAAGAGCGCTTTAAAGGAATTAAACCTTCGTAGGGGCGAGCTTTGTAGTTGCCCTCATCTTGGCTTGCCCTGATGCATTCAGGGGGCAGGTGCAAAACCCGCCCCTACAGTCATTGTTGCCATGTGACGCGTGTCTATCTCAGCAGCCTGGTAACTCTTGCGTCGTACTCAGCGCCTTGTGGGTAGTCACTTCTAGCCTGGTCGCAGGCGATGCCACCCGCTTTTTGCATTGACTCAGCATCGATTTCGTATCGGGTTGTGCCGTGGTTAAAGGTCGTGCATAGCTGCTCAGCACATTCTTTGATGTCAACCCATACTTCGTAAGTGTGAACCATTTCGGAGCCTCCTCGTTTAACTCGAAACGATGGGAATCGCTTCAGTATAAAAACATTGGGCTGGAGTCATCTGGGGAGAAAGACAATTCTTTAGTTGTTGTTATCTAAGTTAGGAGCTTGTTACAGCAGGCAAATAATTAGCCGTATCGGATGGTAATCTGCTGCCCCTTTTAATTGTTAATTTTCTTAAAATACTAAGTAAGCTAATACTCCTCTTACTTGAGCACTCACGCCCTAGAACTGCTATGCCCTTAAATGCCTACGAAGATGCCTCGTCTACACAACTGCCGCTATCCGAAGTTAAAACTGTAGCCGCTACACCCTCCTGGAAAATTAAATTGCTGTATGACGGTGAATGCCCGTTGTGCTTGCGGGAAGTTAATTTCTTGGCTAAGCGCGATGCAGGCCGAGGATTAGTCGCATTTGTAGACATTGCCAAGGATGACTACGATCCCAAAGCCAATGGTGGAGTAGATTTTGCAGCGGCTATGGGACGCATTCATGCCGTGCTAGCCGATGGCACCGTGATCAAGAATGTGGAAGTGTTTCGCCGAGTTTATGAAATTCTGGGGATGGGCTGGATCTACGCCGCCACAAAATGGCCTGTAATTGGCCCCATTGTGGATCGCCTGTATGACTTTTGGGCAGATCGACGACTGGCGCTGACGGGGCGACCCCATTTAGCGGCGATCGCGGCAGAACGCCAGCAGCGACTAGAATGCCAGACTCAAGGACGCTGTCAATTGGCTCACGATGATGTTTAACTATGGATGCATCAGGCAACTCTTTCTTAAATGAGTCCCCATGACACGAATTTTAATTCTGTACTCTTCTTTAGGATCAGGGCATGTCAGCGCTGCCAGAGCCTTGAAGGACGCATTCGCTCGCTTTCCTGATGTAGAAGTGCTCAGTGAAGACGCCCTTACCTATGCCAGTTCAGTTTACCGCAACGCCATTACTCAACTTTATGAGCAACTAAGCGAAAAAGTGCCATTGCTCTACAAGGCGTTTTATGAAGGCAGTGACGTAGATGACCTGGAACGCGCTATTGACAGTAATCTCACTTGGGCTCGGTTGGAACGGCCCTTCTTTCGCAAGTTAGGGCAGTTTATCAAGAAAGCCGATCCCGATGTGGTGGTCTGTGTGCAGCAGATTCCCAGCCGCTTGTTACAACTCCTAGACCAGGAAGATGAAGTCTCCAAACCACAATATGTGGTTGTAACGGACACGATCGCCCACAGCACCTGGATTAACTATGGCGTTAATGGCTACTTCCTGCCGAATGATTTAAGTGCGAATTTTTTAGTGCAGCGGGGGGTAAATCCGCAATTGCTGCATGTAACGGGGATTCCAATTCACCTAGAGAGTACGAAGCCTAAGACTAAAGTCGCGGTGCGATCGCAGCATGATCTACCTCTTGATGGCTCGATCATTACACTTTTTGGAGGTGGCCTAAACCCCAGGCGAGTCCGGACAATGGTTTCTAGTCTAGTGGAGTACTCCGGGGCGAGCATGGTAGTGTTGGTCGCTGGACGTAATGGTGATTTGTTAGAAGCAGTGTCCGATTTGGCGGACAACGATACAACTAAGCTGCGTCGGCTGGGCATGATTGATCATGTAGATGATTTGATCGTAGCCAGCGACTTGACGATTACGAAAGCAGGGGGACTGATTACCAGCGAGATCTTGGCGCGGGGTACACCGATGGTGATTGTTGATCCAATTCCCGGTCAAGAGGAGCAAAATGCTGACGTAATTGCATCGGCGGGCGCAGGGGTGCAACTGAGACTTTTAGAAATGGTCACTCCAGCAGTTCAATATCTGCTACAGCATCCAGAGCGCCTAGCAGAGATGCGGCAGGCAGCTTTGGAAATTGGTCAGCCTGCGGCTGCTCTGAATATTGCTGAATATGTTCTCCACAATTGGCAATCTCACTACGTTTCTAAAGATTCGAATCTAGAACCCTATGCAGAACAACTCAACGATGTCACGTGAATCATTCTTGTGGGGAGTTGCCACCTCCGGTTACCAAAGCGAAGGGGGATATAACGGTCCTGGACAACCCCAGAACAACTGGTGTTGGAGTGAGTCGAAAGGCAGCGTGATGCCGACGGTAGGGGCGACTGAATTTTGGCATCGCTATGAAGAAGATTTTCAGCGTTGCCAAACCATTGGCTTAAACTCATTTCGCTTAGGCTTAGAGTGGGCCCGAATTCAACCTTCTAGCGATCGCCACCCCAGTTCTCTTCCAGCTTTTGACTACAGTGCCCTAGATGCCTATAGCGATCGCGTCGCGGCTTGTCGTCGATATGGCTTAGAGCCAGTCGTTACCTTACATCATTTCACTCATCCTGCGTGGTTAGGGATAGATGCCTGGCTAACTGAAGCGACTGTTGATTATTTTGTGGAATATGTCCGGGTGGCAGTTACACATATTAATCGCCGCCTAGTGGATCATCATCAACTGCCGCCGATCCATTGGTACATCACCATCAATGAACCCAATATTTTAGTTTCCAATACCTATTTGAGTCGGCAGTTTCCCTCGGATGCGGCAATGGGTTCGAGTATCGTCCTAGAGGCTTACAATCACATGTTGGCCGCTCATGTTCGAGCTTACAACTGTATCCATGACATCTATGTTGCCTCTGGGTGGACCACGCCACGAGTCTCTCTCAATACTTACTGTAGCGATCTTTATTGGTCAGAGAAAGTAATTTGGGATCTACTAGATTTACGACAACATGATGTTAAGCCAAGGGATATTAAAGAGTATATTCATGACAAAGCGGATCAGTTAGAAACAGCGCTGCTAGAAGCCAAGCTGCCCTTTCGACATAATTTGCCGTATCAACTGGGGCGCTTTACTCATTGGAGTGTGAATCGTTTAGGCTACCGCTTATTCAATCTTGAGCAGCTTGACTTATTCTTGCAAGAGCTAGAGCTTTCACCTCGGCCTCAGGTCATTGACTATCTAGCGATCGATTATTACGATCCGTTTATTGCTCATATTTTTCGTCTCCCCGCCTTCTCAGATTTCGAGTTTAAAACTAAGGGCTTCCGGGCTTGGCTGATGAGTGGCATTACTAGTAAGTGGTGGGATTGGCGCAGTTTACCCGAAGGTCTACATTTCTTCTGTAAATACTATTCCGAAGATCTCCGTAATCTTCCTATGATGATCGCTGAAAATGGTATGGCGCTGCGGCGGAAGCCAGATAACAGTGTAGCCACCCATCGGGCGGATCAACTTCGTCGTAGTGAGTTTCTTAAAGCCCATCTCCAGCAGGTGCAGCGGCTATTGCAGGAGTCTGTGCCCATGATTGGCTACATGCATTGGTCACTCACTGATAACTATGAGTGGGGTTCTTATACTCCACGTTTTGGTTTGTTTACCATTGACTTTGCTCACGGCAGCGATCGCTTGCTAGAAGACCACCTCGGCGATCGCCCCTCAGAAACTTATGCCCAATTAATTCAAGAAATTATGGCTGAGCGAGTGAATGTATCGGGATGACAATATCATGATGGAGCGCAAGGATTCTAGTAGCTTAATAGGGAAAGGTTCTAAAGGGTTTGCCTTCAATGGATCAAAGCTGGGTGTTTCTTGCGTCTGCCATTCTTTGCGAGTTGATAGCAACTCTGTGCTTAAAGAAAACCAATGGTTTCGTTAATTCCAAATATCTATTGGGTTCTGTGATTGGCTATCCAGCCGCTTTTATCTGTTTTGGATTCTCTCTCAAAGGAATAGAAGTGAGTGTAGCCTACGCCATTTGGTCGGCAATTGGCATTGTTGGCACGACGATCTTGGGAGCAGCTTTGTTTGGCGAGAGCCTGAGCAATTTCAAGCTGGCCTGTATACTTCTGATCCTCTTTGGTATCATTGGCCTGAACGTCGCCAAAAGATAGTTTTTTTGATTTCTGACTTGAGTTGCCCGATGGCAGGCGGCGATGAACTTGGACATAACTGGCGATCGCGAGCATGTACTGTCGGGTTACTGCGTAGATAATCACTGACCCAATCACATCCTTGTTGCATCAGCCAGTCTAGTTCTAGGCTCCATAACACCACTTTTCCATTACTCACGGAAAGAATTTGTTGATTATCCAGGCCAAATGTTGCTCCGAAGACACTTCCGTTATATCCCTGGAGCGTCTTCAGCAGTGTGCCATCCAAGCTCCACAGTTTCACAGTGTTATCAGCACTTCCAGATACTAAGGTTTGGCCATCGGCACTGAAGCCGATGCTGGTGACAGTATTACTATGGCCCCGTAAAATGC
This sequence comes from Trichocoleus sp. FACHB-591, assembly GCF_014695845.1. Lineage (NCBI taxonomy): Bacteria > Bacillati > Cyanobacteriota > Cyanophyceae > Leptolyngbyales > Trichocoleusaceae > Trichocoleus > Trichocoleus sp. FACHB-591. Next base: position 63,052 of record NZ_JACJPA010000083.1, on the reverse strand, counting down.
TGAGCAATCTGCCATCGATACTCCATAGCTTGATCAGATTGTCGGCACTGGCAGAAGCTAGCATTTGACCATTCGGGCTAAAGCTAATTGCTAGAACGCTGGAATTATGGCCTTCTAGGGTCTTCAGAGGCGATCCATCTTGCCGCCATAGCCGAATCGTGCTGTCTTTACCCGCAGAAGCCAAAGTTTGCCCATCCGGGCTAAAGCGAACAGTCAGGGCTAAATCTTGATGACCCCATAGAATGTGCAAGAGTTTTCCTGTCGAGTTCCATAGGCGCACGGTGTGGTCGAAGCTGGCAGACGCTAATGTTTGCCCATCGGGGCTGAAGCTGACATCGTAAACCGCAGCGTTATGCCCTGTTAGGGTGATCAGCAAAGTGCCATCCTGCCGCCAAAGCTTCACCGTGCCATCACCGCTAGCGGAAGCCAGAGTTTTACCATTGGGGCTAAAGCGAATGCTGTAAACCGGAGCTGCGTGCCCTTGCCATTGATGCAGGAGCTTACCATTTGGCTGCCAAAGTTGGATCAGACCATCTCGGCTACCTGCTGCAATCGGGCGACTGCTGGGACTCAGACTGGTGATATTGCTGCGATCACCAATACTCTGTGAGGCGCGGCGCTGGAGTTGCCAAAGTTTAACGGTGCGATCGCCACTCCCAGAAGCGAGTAGTTGCCCATCCGGGCTAAAGCTGACCGTTTCAATCCGTGAGCTATGACCCGGTAGAGTTTGGAGCAGCTTGCCCTTGAGATTCCAGAGTTTGACGGTGCGATCGCCGCCCACAGAAGCTAACCTTTTTCCATCCGAGCTAAAACTGATGGCTGTTACGGCGGCGCGGTGCCCTGACAAAACCTGAAGCATTGCTCCATCCACATGCCATAGGCGAATCTTTTGGTCATTACTAGCTGAAGCCAGCAGTTGGCCATTGGGGCTGAAGCGCACCATGTTCACTGTGCCCTTATGTCCTTTAAGGGTTTGTTGCAGAGTGCCATTGAGTCGCCAGACTTTGATGCTGCCGTCCCCGTGGGCGGAGGCTAGTGTCTGACCCTGGGGACTAAAGCTAAGAGACTGAATGCTATCTCCCTGAGCAGTCCACGTTTTTAAGGGCGTACCATTGCGTTGCCATAGTTTAATCTTGCCGTCGGTACTGCCCGAGGCGAGAATTTTGTTGTCCGGGCTAAAACTGACGCTGGTTACTGCTGCTGCATGGCCTCGCAGAACTTGTAGCGGCTTGCCATCAGCTTGCCACAATCGCACCGTTTGGTCGGCACTGCTCGATCCGATAAGTTTTCCATCTGGGCTAAACTGCACCGCTGTGACGCGATCGCGATGACCGGAGATCGTTTTTTGCAAGGTGCCATCCAACCGCCACAACAAAATGGTTCGGTCTGCACTGGCTGAGGCGAGAATCTGACCGTTGGGACTAAAGCTGACACTGGTAACCGAGTCTCGATGTTGTTCCAGTCGTTGGCGCTCTTGCACCGTATAGAGCGCTTGTAGGAGGGTCGAGGCAACTCGTATGCGCGTGGTGGGGGTCACGCCTGACGCATGTTGGAGCTGATTACCAGCGCGAAGCGCTTCCAGCAGGGCATCGAAGGCTTTGTCAGACGCCAGCAGCGCTTCTGAGGAAAAGCTTCGGGCACTGAGTTGAGCATTGCGGGTTTGGATTTCTGCCCGTTCCCATTGCCAAGCCGCGATCGCGCCCAATCCCAGCGACCCAAACAAGCCCAAACTGAGACCGAAAATCACCCGTCGGCGGCTGCGGTGACGCTCGGACTGCTCCTGGTGTTGGTAAGCTAAACTGCGCTGAATAAAGGCTTGTTCCTCTGGTCTTAGATCCGCCGACTGTTCTTGCAACCAGAATTGGGCTTCCAGTAAAGGGGCACCCCGCAGCAAGGCTCCATCATCGCGATCGCTCACCTGCCATTGCCGAATCAGCGATCGCAGTCGCTCCTGCCACAGCCGAAACGTCCGCACCTCTTCCATCCACTGGCGCAACCGCTGCCACTCCCGAATCAAGGCTTCATGCACTACTTCTGCGGTTTCTATGCCATCGGCACTGCGATTCGTCACCACCAATCGAGCATCAGCCAAGCGTCTGACCAAGGGCCAGTTAGTTTCGCCAATCTCACTGCGAGTGGCTAAGCGGCGGATATCGACACCACCTTCTCCAGGCCGTACCAACTGCGTCAACAAACGCTGCACCTGTTTTTGCTCAAACGCAGCCAACTTTGCATAAACCTGCTCAGCATAAACCGCTAGCGCTTGATTGACTCCCCCGATCGCATCATAGGCAGCATGAGTTAACTCGCCTTGTTGTTGCCGCTCCCAAAGTAATGTCAGTGCAAATTCCAAGAGTGGCAGGTTTCCGGGAGCCTGACTGATGCTCTCCAAAATCCGAATGGTGAGACCATCCGCAATTTTGACCTTCATTAGGGCGGCGGGTAGGGCGATCGCCGCTTCCAAGTCGGCGGTACTCATGGGACCAATCAATTCTGGGGCGAACTGGCTCAAAGCATCAGCAAAAGGTCGGTAGGCTAGAGCTGATTCGAGGAAGTCTGCTCGTAGCGTCAGGACTAACGTACAGGCAACCCCAGATGGGAGCAGGGCCAAGAGCTGATCGAGAAACTGCTGCCGTTCTGCATCCAGTTGGCAAAGGGTGTAGAGTTCCTCAAACTGATCTACCAACAGCAGCGATCGCTTGGCGGTGGGGTATTTGTAAAGAATCTGCTCAATCACATCGGGCAGAGTTACAGTCCCTTGTTGCAAAGCAGCAGCCAGTTGATTGGCGGCGAGTAGTTGTTCTGTCTCACCCCGATCTGGCTCTAGCAGCATCACGAACTGCTCCGCTAAGCGTAAAAAAGGCCGTTGGCTAGGGCGCAAGCTGCAAATCAGCCAATCCCCCTCCGTCCGTAAGCGAGGGATTAACCCTGCTGCCACCACTGAAGATTTACCACTGCCAGAAGGCCCAGCGATCGTGATTAAAGGTTGAGTGGGTGCTAGACGCAGCAGTTTGTTGATAAAGGCTTCTCGCCCAAAGAAAAACGGCGTATCCGACTCTTGAAAGGCTGCTAAGCCGCGATAAGGACAAGGTGGGATTTGGGCTAAAGGAACTGACTCAACCCGCTGATCTACCGATTGGGTTTTGGGCTGCCAAACCATTGGTAGTTCGGCAGGATTTTGGCAAATAACCGGGAGCCAACTAGCGCAAGGAAACTCATCTTCTAACCCTTGCAACTGCTCTCTGGCTTGCCGTACTGCCAGATAGAGCGGTGCTCCTTGAGTGAAGCTTGTAAGAAAGGCTTTCAAGAACTCCTGAGCCACCAAATCAGGCACAGGCTCTCGCATCACGATCATCTGGGGGATATGCAAAGCCTGTAGATCGTGGGCTAAGCCTAAACCATCACAAGAGTTGAAGATGGCTAATTGCAACCCCTGAGCGATCGCCTGCTGGAGGGCATGTTTCAAGTCGCCTAACCCCAATCGCTGCTGGGGATTGATCGCAATTTGTCCTGTGGCTCCATCTGCTTGACTGGCGCTATGTCCCGCAAAAAACAGGATATCCCAGCCTTGGGTATCCCAAAGTTGTTGATTTAGTTCCCGGCGATTAGGTTCTACCAAAAAGACAACTTCAGCCGTGGAAGGGAGTTGGGCCAGGAGTTGGCGATCGGCTTCTGTGTCGATTCCTGCCCGGTTGCCCAATACTGCCAGAATCCGGATTTTGTCTCTAGCGATCGCAGGTCGGTCTAGTCGTTCGTATCCAGGCGCACTGAGCGCAAGTTCAGCATTCGGGTAGCGCTCAAAAAAATCCCACCGATGCCAAGGTAAGCGGCGTAAACGCAGATCTTCAACTTGCAAAATTAACCGAATCAGGTCAGCAGGGGACAGTTTCTCCAGCAGCTTCTCGCGGACGGGACGAAACGAGTCAGCGCTGAGCCAATGATTGAGATTAGCGCTTAAAGCCTCGGCAGCATCCTGACAGAGCGTGGTGAAGGAGACTCGATTAACTTGCCCCGCTGGAACTTCAATCCGTAAGTTGAATTGCCATCCCAAAGCAAGATAAGCGGTTTGCCAGCGCTGGTAGTCTTCCAAGATGGTGGGGTTGGGCGGGAGAAATCCAGTGATTTCTGTACTGGGGCGATCGCCTTCCACACCAATCTGCAACGTTACCGGAAAGCCCCGTTCAAAATCGCCTGCACCCAGCTTGAAGACAACTAGCTTCCCCATCGGCATTCAGATCACAAACTGTTCGGTGACGCTGACATCTCCTAGGACTAATCTGACATGGAATTGTTCGCCTGTCTTGCCTCTAAGTAGCAACTGGATGAAGTTATCGGTTTGGTGACTGCGAACTGCTAGGGGAGTGCCACTAGCATCGAGAATTGGTTGATTTGTTGCATCCAACACGATGAGTTGTAAATTTGCAGGGAGAAAACGCTGCTCGCGAGTAGGATGAACTTGCAAGAGCACTTCATGTTTCATCTCAGAAGTCTCTGGTAGAGGAGTAACTTCCACGACTAGGGCGGCTACATGAGCAGTGGGTTGCCCTCCTAACTCAATTAGCTTCCCTCGTCGTATACCTGTTGGTGGCTCCAGGCTAGCTTCAGAAGCGATGATCGCGGGTGCGGAGCGATCGCCCCTAAAGTTAAAGGCTGGACGCAGATCGTCACTAAACAAATCTTCCCAAGTTTGCCAGCCCACCTCAAATTGGTTCTGGAACCACTGACCCAAATTCACGGGCGCACTCGGCACTGTGATTCGTGTTTCTGGGGTAGCAATTGCCTGGGCACTGCGGAGTTGATGCAGATGAGCCGATAAGGTTGCAAGAGGCTGGAAATCGGTAAGAGATAGTTGGGTAAGAGGTGAGGGTGAAGGCGCGATCGCAGGAACAAAACCCAGCAATTGCACAGCATCTAACTGCGTCTGAAATTGCACGCCGACGTAGCCAATACGCTGATCTAACGTTTCTGGTGGTAAGTGGCAAACCGAGGTTTCCGGCAGGATGGGGCGGCATTCTAGTTTCCCTACGTTAGGAATGACTAGATCGGCCACATCTAACACCGCTTGCAAATGAAGTTGCCAACTGTCTCCTTGGCTAAGATCCGTGGCAATGCGAATCCAGCGGAGATAGGTGTGAACGGCGTAGACCGCCAAGGTATTGAGATAAACCCGCTTGCCATGATGCGGATTGATTTGCTCAGCGGCGAATTTCCGAGCCCAAGCATGAGCATCGCGGCTGAGGGGAACGGTGAGGAGAGGAGTGTGAGTGCTGTTCATACCTATTTATCGGGTTGGTAGCCGAAATTTTGGGCGATTTCTTGCAACAAAGGTAAAACTTTGTGTTTCCAGTGCCAGTAAAGCGCTTGGTAAGGCACTTCTAGCTCACGGGCGATCGCCGTTAATTTGTCTGGCGGTGACTTCAACAGTAAGCGTTGAGCCAGGACTTGAGCATGGGCTTGGGGATAAGCGCCGGGATGGCATTGCCGCAATTTAGCTTCAGGGTCTTGCTCGACATATCGCTGCAACTGCTGACCCACCCGCATAGCTCGGCGCTGTTGCTGTTGTTGCTCAATCTCGGCATCTAGCTCCCAGATAGTACAAGCAGCCGTAGCAGGTAGGTCTATCTCTAAAGGTAACGGAGCTGGCTGAGTGGGGCTGTGGAGTTCTTGAACTCGATATTTTAAGCGAAGTTTTTTATTGATCCAGGCGACTAAACTCGTTTCAAAAGATAAATTCGGTTGGGGCTGAAACTCGCTACAGAGGCAATCGCCCAACTCGCTCAGCGTTTCGTTGAGGACATCGGCATAGTTGGGATGACTAGAGCGCGCCAAACCGGGCAGAGCCAGCACTTGGGTCAGCAAAAGCGTCATGGCTTGTTGCCATTGCCAAGTTTGAGGAGTCGCTTGGCAGACTGCCGCAACCAGTTGCCTCAGTTGTTCGTCCCGTTCACTCATGGCTGCTCAATGATCTCTACATGCACCACTGAATGGCACTACTTCATGGCCTCTTATTGATAAACCATTTAGCTCGATTCGCCAATATAAAGTTTCAGTAAAGCCTGAGTGTAACTCCCAAAATTTGTTTGCGATCGCCTGAGAGAAAGATGAATCGCTGGTCTACAGCAAATCGCAGAGGGAGAAAATATGGGGCAGGTTAGGGGTCATGTTGGAGGGCACGTGGGGGGTTATTTTGGGATATTGATGCAGCTCTTGCGCGATCGCCCAGGGTTTATGGAGGAAGTAAATCAGGGAATTAAGCTAGAACAAAAAATTATTGCCCTGCTGGTCGCCAGCTCGATTCTATTTACAGTTTATGGAGCCGTGATTGGTTCCTTTACAGGCGGATTGCAAATTGTAGCTTCTGCCATCAAGTTGCCAGCGCTGTACTTAATTACTTTGGTAATTTGCCTGCCGACGCTGTATTTCTTCAATATCCTTTTTGGCTCGAACCGCAGCTTTGCTCAACATTTTGCCTTGTTATTGTCATCGGTGTCGCTCATCAGCTTGTTGCTCTGTAGCTTTGCCCCCATCACTCTCTTTTTTCGTCTGTCGGTTATAGACTACGAGTTCTTTAAGCTCCTCAATGTGGTGATTTTCGCGGTGACTGGCCTAATTGGCGTGAATGCTTTCTATCAGGCAATGCGACCCACCGAACTAGAGAGCCAAACAGACACTAAAACTCGACAGAAAATTCTGCAACTTTGGCTGGTGCTCTATGGCTTTGTGGGTAGCCAAATGGGATGGATTTTACGGCCTTTCTTCGGCGCACCCAACAAGGATTTTGAGCTGTTTCGGAACTTGGAAGGTAACATTTACTCCCATGTTTTAGATGCCGTAAAAAACATTTTAGGGTTTTGAAAGTTCTACCTCGCTTTTATCCTGGTCTCTTTTGCTAAATCGTCCTTGTTAGATCACCGCTCATAAACTCGTCAAATTTACTGCTGCTGGAGTTCGAGCATGAAAAATTTTCTCCATGCTATATTCCATACCGTCTTTTGGGTTTGGAACATTGCATTTTTATTCCTTGTCTGTGCTGGGCTCTTACCTCAACTAGGTGTTTATCTACTCGAAGAGAATCTTGCAGATCCTTGGATCACAGAGTCACTGTTGACTTTGGCGATTTTAATTGTTGTTTCCACAATGGCTACTGCTGTAGGGCTGCGGAGGTTTCGCGCTCAACCGTTACAACTAATGCGCTTATTTTTTGGCGTAGAAGTGCCGCTCCTGCTACTCTGTCTGTTGCGGCTATTTATTTGGCAGCGGCTAAATCCTGCAAGCACTTTAATTCTCGGTACTGCAGTTGTTGGCATTGTCGCTTTTTATCTAGAGTTACTCTATGGCTATGCCAGACAAAATCGAGCGATCGCCAGCATACAAGTGGTTGCCCACACTCTTTTGATTGGCTTGAGCGTCTATGCTGGACTCGTGATCTTGTCTTACAGCGTCCCCGCAACTCCTGCACTGGTCCTTTGGTTTTTCACCTTTGAATGGGTAAAACCTCTGATGGAATCCTGGAACTGGGAATACTGGTGGGCAGGGGCAGGTGGCATCCTGCTAGGGTTCAGCGCTTTTTTGTTTCTCCTCTTTCCCTTTGAGTTAGGTAGTTCTTACATCCGCTCCGGGCACCGAGTCCTCAAAGCTTTTGCAGAACAGTACGGGCAAAAGAAGGCACTGCAAATTGCGATCGCAGGGTTAACCGCTTGGTTAGTGCTATTTCTCTCTTTTCTACAACAGCCGCAAATTCAAGCCTTTAAGTTACTGTCAAACCCACCTGAGACAGACCGCGATCGCCAAGCCCTTGTAGCCAAATCAAATGTCATTCGGGCGGGTTTGCTTAATGCTTATTTGGCAGACTACCGTTACCTCGGTTATTCAGAGAACAGCTACTACATCACTGACACATTTCTGCCAGAACCCATCGCTCAGTTTTGGCGAGAAGCTAACAATTGTCTCTTCGCACCATTCTTATATCAAGGCTCTTACAACGATCGCGAGAGAGCTGAGAAGCTTTACGCTCAATTCTTTGATACTCCGATTGAAAAGGCAGAAGCCGACACGATTCGACCGATTCTCAGAATTGCCGAAGCTCCTTGGCGGCAATCGCCAGAGGCCAGCTTGTTGGCGATCGATCAGGAGAATGTTTGGCTGCGATCGCAACAGCTAAAAGTTACCGAGCAGGGAGACTGGGCCGAAGTTGAGCTGTACGAGGTTTACAAAAATGAAACCCCGCAGCAGCAGGAAATTCGCTATGCCTTTACACTGCCCGAGACAGCCGTCCTAACTGGGATCTGGTTGGGAGATACTGCTAACCTGGACCAGCGTTTTGTATTTCAAGTATCCCCACGGGGAGCCGCTGAGCAGGTTTACACCACAGAAGTTAGACGCCGCGTTGATCCAGCATTATTAGAACAGGTAGGGCCGCAGCAATACCGTCTGCGGGCATTTCCCATTCCTCCTAAACCATTACCTGGAGCAGAGGTACCCAGCGATCGCCCGACTGAGATGCATCTGTGGCTGGCCTACAAAGTGATGCGACAACCTCAAGGCTGGGCATTGCCACAACTCACCGAGAAGCGCAATGTCTTTTGGAATCGCAAGACTGAGCGTCTCTATAATGGGCAGTCACCTTTATTAAATCAAGTAGATTGGCTACCAGCTTTTCTACCAGCGAGCAGCCAAACTTCACCCAGCTTGCATCAAGTTGAGCTGGGAGATTATCAGATTTCGGCAAAACCAGTCACCCTCACAGACTACACATCTTTGCAAAATAAACGATTTGCTGTTGTAGTAGATAGCTCCTACAGTATGTCCGCTCGTGCCAAAGAACTCAATCAGACAGTCGAGTGGCTAAAACGACACGGGTTTGCTGACAATAACCTCGCCAATAATGATGCGGATCTCTATATCACTGGAGCTGCTAATGCGAAACCCCAACGCATTGATGATATTCGTCAGTTCAATCCAGCTAAAATAGCCTTCTACGGCACCTTGCAACCAACCCAGATGTTGCGACAATACTCCCGCCTACAGGGTGACACTGCTTATGATGGTGTCTTGTTGTTAACAGATGGTGGTAGCTACGAATTAGGCAAGAATCAGCAAAAGGCGATCGCGACTCTCTCTGCTCCTTTATGGGTGGTGCATTTGGGAGAACAACCGATCGCGTATGACGACACCATCCTCAAAATTATCCAGGCCAATGGTGGGGGTACGGCTTCTGATCTTCCCACAGCTCTGCAACGCCAAGCGACTCAAGCGGCTTTAGGGCCAGAAGTTATCACAGTGGCAGATGGCTATGCCTGGTTTGTTGAAAAACCAGCTTCACCTCCAACTGCATCTCCAGACACTTCTTCTTCAGAAAGTGCTCAGGATAAGCCTGCGAGTAATCAAGCTAAACCCCCACGTTTTACTACCGAAAATCCAGATACCTTTGCTCCTCTCGCTGCACGACAGCTCATTTTGGCCCTGAGCAAAGACATGGCAAACCCTCAACTGGCTCAATTGGATACAGTGCATGCGATCGCGAAACAACTCAAGATCGTGAGTCCTTATTCCTCCATGATCGTACTGGTCAACGATGAGCAGAGAGAAGCTTTGCGCCAAGCTGAGCTGAATAAAGACCGCTTCAATCGTGTGGGCGACAATGACAGCCCAGAAAATATGGAGAGTACTCCAGAACCAGGAATAATACTTGGGATAGCCGCGATCGCCCTACTGCTGATCAGCCGTCGCCCACGCCGTCGGTTGGTGATGCGCTAGGGATACCTGAGATAGTTAAACCGCGATCGCCTTTACTAAGACTAGAGAGGCGATCGCAGTTTATGTGCTACACCACGCTGATGAAGTCGGCTTGGGTAATCAGACTAGAGTTAACTCCTGACAAGATTGCTAGCACGTCTCCACCGTTCTTAGCGATGAGCGTATTGCCGTTGCTGGAGCTAACCGTTAGTTGCCCGAAAGTCAGACCCTCAGCTAAACCAATTTGGTCTTCGCCATCAGTGAAGTCCTGAATGGTGTCTGTGCCATTTTGGGAAATTAGCACAAAGGTATCACGTCCTAAACCACCGTTCAGCAGGTCATTACCACGTCCACCATACAGCCAGTCTTTACCTTCTCCACCTTGTAAGTTATCTATACCATTGCCACCCAACAACTTATCGTCCCCAGCAAAACCTCGTAAGATATCATCACCATTGCCGCCGTTGAGCACATCATCTCCAGCCGTACCGTTCATGGTATCTTGGCCGTTGCCGCCATCATCAACCACGCCAACCAATACGCTCACAAATGCGATATCAGTTCCGCCCTGACCATCGCTGAGAGTATATTCAAAGCTGGCAGTTGCGACGTTGGCATTCGCTGTGAAGACGACATTGCCGTTACTGTCGAGGGCAACTGTACCATTTTGGGCATTCTTCACCTGAGTCAAGCGGAGGGCATCTCCTTCAATGTCAGCATCGTTAGCGAGTAAGTCAGCCGCCAGGATGGTTTTGGCTGTGCCTTGGCGAGCAGTGATGATGTCATTGATGGCATCTGGGTTGTCATTCACAGCATTAACTGTGAGATTGACAGTAGCCGTGCTGGTTGCGCCCTCGCGATCGCTGATAGTGTAAGTGAAGCTATCAGTATCGTTGTAGTTGGTGTTGGGGGTGTAAGTATAAGTGCCATTGCCATTGTCAACCAACCCACCCTTACCCGGTTGTGTGACAGCCGAAACGCTGAGACTATCGCCTAAATCAACGTCGGCATCGTTGCCTAAGAGACTTGCTGCACTGATAACCAAAGGTACGTCTTCGGCAGTTGTGAGGCTTTCGTTGGTGGCAGTGGGAGTATCGTTAACCGCAGCAAGGGTGAAAGATTGGGTAGCTTCGGTGCTACCGCCTTGACCATCAGTGACGTTATAGCTGAGGTTGACTGTGCCGTTGTAGTTGGCAGTTGGGGTGAAGCTCCAAGTGCCATTGTTATTGTTCACCAGGGTGCCGTTGCTGGCAGTGAGGTTGGAGACGGAAAGGCTATCGCCTTCCACATCACTAAAACCTGTGAGCAAGTCAGTTTGGCTGATGGTGTAGACAGTATCTTCACTGCCAGCAGACAAGATGGCTTTTGTCCCTGTCAGTGTAGCTGCATCGTTAACAGCAGCGAGGGTGAACGATTGGGTAGCTTCGGTGCTACCGCCTTGACCATCAGTGACGTTGTAGCTGAGGTTGACAGCGCCGTTGTAGTTGGCAGCCGGAGTAAAGCTCCAAGTGCCATTGCTATTGTTCACCAGGCTGCCGTTGCTGGCAGTGAGGTTGGAGACGGAAAGGATATCGCCTTCCACATCACTAAAACCTGTGAGCAAGTCAGTTTGGCTGATGGTGTAGACAGTATCTTCACTGCCAGCAGCGAGGCTGGCTTTGGTGCCTGTCAGAGTGGCTGCATCGTTAACCGCAGCAAGGGTGAAGCTGTTTGAAGCATCAACCGAGAGGGAACCATCACTAACCTTGTAGCTTACGGTAACTGAACCGTTGTAGTTGTTTGCCCCAGTGATGGTGAAGCTACCATCCTCGTTCTCCACAAAGCTGCCGTTGCTGGTGGCAAAGTCAGTGATAGATAGTGCATTGCCATCGACATCGCTGAAGCCAGCTAGCAGTTGGGCTTTGGTGATGGTATAAGCCGTGTCTTCTGTGCCAGCAACTAGAGATGCTGTAGCAGAACCTGTGGGCGCTTTATTGCCGAGATCTACGGCTGCGTAGTCGATCAAGTTAGCAGCATATTCTTCGGCATTCCTGTAGATGCCCCCTGTACCGCCATTGCCAATGACATCCCCAAGATAAACATCGAGCGGAATGGACGAGTAGATGACATGACCATTGCCATGCCTATAGGAGAAGGTGACGATCTTACTTGCATCCCCTTGACTCAGGATGAGATCTGCATCTACGGGTAACGTGCCAGAGAGTGCGAAGCCATGACTCGAGTAGTTGCCTTGATCAAGCGATCCATCGTTAAGATTGCCACCAGGTCCTGAGGCGACACTATGATTGTCATCAATAAAGTTGATGTTGAAGCTATCGGAGAAGTCACGGACAATGTTGAAGCCCACAGAGCCAGGCAGAATTGTTTCTGCACTAGCTACATGCCGATCATGGATGATGAGCTTCAACCCGCTCTCGACAGCCAAGTTTATAGCCGACAGCCGCGCTAGATACTCACTACCAAAGCCACTGTTGTTTGGATTCTGCACGACCAGCATGTTGATGCTTGCGAGTTCTGCATCGGACAGGCTTGTAATCAGGATCGGGATATGTCCGGCAGCCTGGATGGCTTCCACCTGACTAGCATTCCCGGAACCTAGAGACATGTCATAGTAGCCAACTCTTAAACTACTAGCTTCTAGAGCCAGAGGTATTCCATCAACTACCCCTTCAACCTGATCGTTCTCAAACTGCATAGCAGCTAGTGCTGGCTCACTAATCTCAATTCCACGAACGTAAGCTGAAAACAGTTCCCCTTCATCCCCCAGCGTATCGCTGATATTGATCCAGCTATCCAGCGAGTGACCGATCTCTTCTATTAGTACCGTTGTGATTTGATCTGCTGTTGCATTAGCCAGAAAATCAGCATTGATGTAGATTTTGCCTGTCTGGGCCGAGAAGCCTCCTTGTACCCCTGACATGGAGGCGTTATCTAGTACTTGAATCTCTGGCAGTTGGGAAAAATCGCTGGCTTGCCAGGCTTGCTGGATGGCTTCTGCTTGAGCGCGATCGTATTCTGTACCAAAAACGCTATCGAGTACTGACAAGAAATTTTCGCTTTGGGCAAAGCCTTGGAGTTGTTGCTGAGCGAGAACTAGAGAATCGGCCAAAATAGCTTCGTTGAGGCTAGTCATGAAATCTTTCCTGAGTAATGTAGGTTTGAGTGCCTCGTACTGGAGAGGCGGCGCGGAAGCAGAGCGAAGTAATAGTTATGGATTGGAACAGGTTGATTAAGACGGGCAGCCGAGTTGAAGCAGCGATCGCCACCTCAAATCCATCGCTAGAAGCGATCGTGTTTACAGTTGCAAAAGATTAGTTGCTATCAGTAAGGCGGCTGAGCGGGGAATCTGCAACATTTGCGCCTGTCAAGCTGTGAACCATATTGACAAAGACCCAACCGCGATCGTCCTTAGCTACTTCACAGCCGTAGATCAGTAACTCTGCGGTATTGGTGAGGGATTCGGCCCAGGCTTGCAGTTCCCAGGAATAGCGATCGATGGTTTCTAGGCTTAGTTCGCTGGTACCCAGTTGTACTCGTCCGGGTGAGCCATGAGAGACCACATGTACAGCGGTCAAGTTGTGCCGCTGAGCTAAAACACTGCTAATTTGCTCAACTCCATCTGCCATTGCCTCTAACACAACAACTTCAACCCCCGATCGCACCCCTGTGACCAAATCTGGGTAATCGGTTACGGCTGGATCGATAAAGACAATTTCGCGGCTAGCGGCTGAGGCGCTGAAGGTGAGAGAAGCGGCTGGAGCTTTTTGCAAAGTAGCGGTCATGGGCTGATCTCAAACGGTTGAATAAGGGAACGGCAGCAGAATTAGAGCGGCAACGATGATTACCGCAACTTTTCTGCTCTACAGAGATAAAAACTGTTAGCGCGATCGCAACGAGTTGGGCCAGTTGCTTGGCATAAAAGATGCTGTCGCAGCAGATGGAACCATTCGGCAGACGAAAACCTGATTCAGTAATCTGACGGGTTTATAGGCTTGCCGTCAGTTTGCTTCGCTGTACTAACAACACTTACTCCGTGAATGTACATCGAAGATACAGCACCCTACCTGTAAAATCTACTACGCGTCTTTCTGCTTTACAGTCTTTTTATGAATTTCTTCATAATAATTTGGTGCTTTGTTGAAAGTAGAGCAAGCGATCGCCTACACACTCTATATTTTCATCATTTTTGAATTAGTGAGCGCCTTAAGGTTCTGCTGGAAGGCATTTAAAGGATTTTTATATATTAAGAAATAACAATCAAAAAGTAATTTAAACCTTAAAAAAGAAGTGATTTAATTCTTGTAGAAATTGACATTAAAAAATAATCCACCAAGTCTTAAATGAAATCGTAGTGGGTTGCGTAAGTATAATTTATTACTTAAATGAAATTGGTTTACTGATTGCGTCCTAAACTGCGTTGTCTCAGCAATCTTGTTAACTCAGGCCTCTAATACTCAACTCCCAGCCAACTTTAACGTGTTGTCCTACATTCTGAGGGTCAGAAAAGGTCTGGAGAAAGTCAGATCTTTATAGCAATAACTCTTGCGGCAGGGCAATGAGCCGCGATCGCTCCTGCGGGTCGTACCAAAAGATAGAGGCTGTGACCCCCCACCCTGACTATATTTGAATCATTCCTGGTTGAGTTCTCTGTTCTTTTGCCTTTCTGGTTAGAGTGAGCTGCACAAAACGTTGAAAAGGGAGAACCGTTTTGCTGGGCAACTCGATACAAGTCGCTTTACTACCATCCATGACTTCGGGAGATCTTGGCGCTAACTCACTCACCACCCCTGTGGTTAAAGTTGGGGTTGACTCTGGCACAGGCGCTCAGATGGGTGCCTTTCGGCGGTTTGCTCAAGTGGCAGAACAGGTAGGTGCCACAACGAAACGTTTGGCCAAGTCTGCTTTACTGGGTCACTACTTTAATAGCCTCAATGATGAGCAACTAGCTTATGCAGCTCGTTATTTTGCAGGCTATGTGTTTCCTTTGAAGGAGCAAAGAACAACTAAGGTTGGAGGGGCAACTCTGTTGTCAGCTTTGATGCTGATTACGAAGATTGAGTTGGAGACGCTCAAGACACAGTTGGTCAAACTGGGAGACTTGGGTGATGTCACTGCTGCTGTGTTTCCCAATCACGCCTCATCCTTACTTGATCTCACAGATGTTGCGATCGCCCTAGAGCAAATTGCCAAAACCAAAGGCTCCAAGCGCAAACTAGAGTGGGTAGTCAAACTGCTGAAACGCGCGACTCCCTTAGAAGCAAAGTATTTGATCAAGCTGTTATCTGGAGATCTGCGGATTGGTCTCAAAGAAGGCGCGGTAGAAGACGCGATCGCTCGGCTGGCGAAGCAAAAGGTAGAGTGGATTCAGTGGGCGAATATGTTGCTAGGGGATATTGGGGCAACGGCTGTGTTGGCTCGTCACGGCCAGCTAGAGCAAGCCCAAATGCAGCTATTTCATCCAATTAAGTTTATGTTGGCAAGTCCCGCCGAGGATTTGGTAGAAGTATCCCGACTGTTACCAGGAGAATTTGCGGTTGAGGATAAATACGATGGCATTCGAGCCCAAGCCCATATTGCTCCCGCCGATCCAGCAAATAAATCGGCTCACGGAATCGTGATTGATGGCATTCGGGTGGCTCTTTTTTCTCGCACCTTAGATGACATCACAGCGAGTTTCCCAGACTTGTTGGCTCCATTGGCTGCTTTAGCAAGAGGGACTGGAGAAGGAGAAACCACAGAATTGATTTTGGATGGCGAGATTGTGCCATTCCGAGATGAGCAAATTCTCCCCTTTCAGGAACTACAAAAGCGGCTGGGGCGTAAAACCCCTACGGAAAAACTACTGGGTGAAGTGCCTGTGGCGTTTGTTGCCTATGATCTGCTCTACCAAAATGGCACGGTGTTGATAGAGGAGCCGTATGTGCAGCGTCAAGCGGCATTAACGATGCTGCCACTGGCGACACCGAGAGTTCGTCGGGCAGTCTCACAACGCTTTAGCGATGCCACAGCTTTGGATGCAGAATTTCTCGCAGCTCGCGATCGCGGTAATGAAGGCTTGATGGTGAAGGCACTGGGCTCTACCTACAAACCAGGTCGTCGGGGTAAGGAGTGGCTAAAAATTAAGCGAGCGATCGCCACTCTAGATGTGGTGGTGACAGCAGCAGAGGTGGGCACTGGCAAGCGTAGTCGATTTCTCTCCGATTACACCTTTGCCGTGCGAGCCAGTGAGACCGATCCCACTTTGCTAAATGTGGGAAAGGCTTATTCTGGCTTGACGGATACGGAAGTGACAGAGCTATCTACTTGGTTTCAAGCACATACACTGCAAGAGTTTGCTCATGGCAAAGTGCATGTCGTGGAGCCTCAAATTGTTCTGGAAGTGACGTTCGATCGCGTCCAACTCTCCAAGCGCCACAAAAGCGGTTATGCCTTGCGCTTTCCTCGGATTGTGCGGATACGGCATGATAAGCCGCCAGAAGAGATTGACACGTTGGAAACAGTCCGTTGGCTCGCAGAAACATGAGAACTTATCGATCATGACGCAAAAACTGGAAACTAGAACGGATCTCACTTACAACTTGGCAGCAGCCTGTACCGTGTTCGCACAGTTTGTCGGAGGCATTTCTACCACTAGTAAATTGGTGGCACTACATGACTCTGATGCTGATGGTGTGACGGCGGGAGTTGTATGGCAGCAAGCCTTTCAGCGAGCTGGGTTTGTTGCTCCTACCCGTGTGATTCCCGATCGCGAACGCAATGCTTGGACATCTGGCAACCGCGATCGCGTCAAGGCAGAGAATCCCGAGCGCTTATTTGTCTTAGATTTGGGCAGCCAAACTGAACCTGTTTTGCCTGGTGTTTTCACCTGTTTTATCGATCATCACCATCCTGAAGGAGTACCACCGGGAGATACGCTAATTAGCGCTTACACTTGGGACCCTGTACCAAATACATCGCTCCTAGCTTGGGAGCTATGCCAAACGATCGCGGATATCTCTGATTTGGATTGGATTGCCGCAATTGGCATTGTCAGTGATTTGGGCGATCGCGCTCCTTTTGAGTTATTGAGTACTGCTAAGCGCAAGTACACCGCCAAATACTTAAAAGAGGCAACGGTTCTCATTAATGCCATCCGCCGAGCCTCTCACTACAACCCAGAAGCCGCAGCTCAAGCCCTACTAACGCACAGCAATCCTAAGGAATTGGTGAACTCTACCTCAGATGCCGTGCAACAGTTGCGATCGGCGCGGGCAGAGGTGAAAGGAGCAATGGAGGCAGGCCGCAAAGCGGCACCTGTTTTCGCGGGGGACGTGGCGTTGATTCAAGTTAACTCTCCCTGCCAAATTCATCCCCTGCTGGCTCAAAGTTGGCGCACTCGTCTCCCTAAACATATTGTGATCGTGGCTAATTCCGGTTATCTCCCTGGCCGAGTTAACTTCTCCGCCCGCTCTACCAGTGCCGATGTGTTGGAGTTTCTCCGGGCACAGCAGATCTCTGAGGGAGAAGGCAGCTACGGTCACGGGCATGATCAAGCATCAGGAGGTAGTTTACCGCAGGAGCGTTGGCAGGAGTTACTGCTCAAGATTGGTTTTCCGAGAGAGGCGATCGCTTCCTAACTCACTGCTCCCAAAAGATGTAGCGTTTCTTTCTCGGCATCAGTCAGCCCTGTGATGCCTGTAATCTTCATACCTTCGTAAGGGCGAGGGGCGCGTAGAACGTTAAGGCATTCTCCCGTATCAATATCCCAAAGGCGAATGGTGCCGTCTTGGCTACCAGTGGCTAAGGTTTTGCCGTCGGGAATAAAGCAGACTGAATTAACTGTATGAGTGTGACCTATAAGCACTTGCAGGCATTTCCCGGTGGCTACATCCCAAATCCGAGCAGTTTGGTCATCACTACAGCTAGCCAGAAGTTTGCCATCTACACTAAATTTTGCCCGCCAAGTCTGCTTGGAGTGGCCTGGGAGAAAGTGCAAACAGGTACGAGTGTTAGCATCCCACAAACTCAGAGTGCCACTAGGGCTGCTACAAGCTAGGATTTGGCCATCGGGACTGAACTCGGCTAACCAGACTGGATGCTCTACAGGGGGTAAGGCGGCAAGATATTCTCCAGTTACCAAATCCCAGAATTTGACAGCTAAATCTTGTCCTCCACTGACTAACGTTTTGCCATCTGGGCTACAGGAAAGGGACCAAGCTCGACCTTGGTGTGCCGCGATCGCTCTTAAGCATTCTCCCGACTGCACATCCCAAAATTGAATACATCCATTCCCCGCACCGCTGATCAGTACGTTGTCGTCGGCGCTAAAAGCGACTGCCCAGAACCAATAGATACTTCCTGGTAGAACTAGCAGACAGACACCCGTTTCGGTATCCCATAGCCGAAGAGATAGATCACTGCCACCGCTGGCAACCATAGAACTGTCTGAGTTAAAGGCAACCGACCAAATTTTAGCGGTGTGCCCTTTCAAGGTTTTGCCAGCTTCTCCAGTTGAGAAATCCCAAAAGCGAATCATGCCATTATGATGGCCACTGGCTAACCAATGGCGATCGTGAGCATAAGCAAGGGAAAAAATCTCATCTTTAAATCCATGAAACGTTCTGATCAATTGCCCAGACTTGACATCCCATAACTTCAGGATTTGATCTTCTCCACCTGTAGCGCAGATTACGCCATCAGGACTAAAGGCGATTGCTGAAATCTGGTTAGAATGTCCCTCCAGCACCTTTTCACAACGCCAAGTCTCTACATTCCAAAGCTGGGCTCTATTTTTAGAATCAGTCATAGCTAATAATTTTCCAGTTGGGTCACAGGCACTGGAAAACACTACATCTATATGACTTGGTAAGATAGCTAAACATTCACCTGTGTCACAGTCCCACCTTCGCACAGTTTCATCATCCCCAATGCTTAGTAATATCTGATTATCTAGATAAAATTCTATGAACCGAACCCAATGTTGATGCCCTTGTAGAACCCGTAGACAGTTTCCGGTATGAGAATTCCACAGGCGAATCGTGCCGTCAGAACTGCTACTAGCCAGCAAGCGACCATCAGGGCTGAGAGCTAGTTTCCAGATACGAGCGCTATGTCCTATTAGAGTTTTAAGGCACACACCTGAATTCACTTGCCAAATTTTCACCGTTTGGTCACTGCTGGCACTGAATAAAAACTGACCATCTGGACTAAATAATATATGCTGAACCCAACTGTTATGTCCTTCCAGCATCCTCAAGTAGGTCTTTGTGGCAATGTCCCAAAGACGAATGGTATGGTCGTAATTACCGCTAGCCAAAATGCTACCATCTGGGCTAAAGGCGACTGAAGAGACCCAACTGCTGTGCCCCTTCCAAGTAAAAATTTGTCTTCCTGTTGGGACGTGCCAAAGACGGAGAATGCCATCAATTTCTCCGGTTGCTAGCAGATTACCATCAGGGCTGAAAGCAAGGGCGAGAATGCTGCCAGTGGTTTCGGTAAAAACAGATTGCTCGATAGTGGTATGAGTGAAGTTGGTCCGAGGTAAGGAGACATTGGCTAAATAAGCTTGGCGAATTGCTAGATCAGAGAAATCGCGATCGCTCAAGTCTACTTTTAGATGGCAAAGTAGATTGAGGATATTACCTGCCGCATAGCCTGTGTACGATGAAGGTTTACCTCGCAACTCTGCCAAAATTTGGTTTAGTTGTTGTTCAGCCGCTGCAAATTCGCCTAATTTAGCCAAAAGCTGATCCGTGAGTGTCTGGAGAATCAGTTGCTTTTGAGCTTCACGGATATAGTCTTTGGCGATCGCCTTCAGCAAAGCATGACTTTTGAAGAAGCGTACATCGCCTGTTTGGATCTCCGCTGCGA
This sequence comes from Trichocoleus sp. FACHB-591, assembly GCF_014695845.1. NCBI lineage: Bacteria > Bacillati > Cyanobacteriota > Cyanophyceae > Leptolyngbyales > Trichocoleusaceae > Trichocoleus > Trichocoleus sp. FACHB-591. Next base: position 43,468 of record NZ_JACJPA010000083.1, on the reverse strand, counting down.
TCGCCTGAATGAATTGAGCCGCGAAGTACTCCATCAACACCGGATGCAGCGTAAAGCGATCGCCAGCTTTTTCTAGTGCCAAGCGGCGTTGCAGAGATTGCAGCGTGGTAGGTAGTTGCTCCCTAGAGATGGGAGAGAGGAGATCCTCACTTAATTGAGCGATCGCTACTGGCTCGCGATTGATTACCAACCAATAAATTACCTCAATCTCTTGGTCGGTTAAGCGCTGAAAGTACCAACCAAGTAAGTCTTGCAAGTCATGAAAGATGGGCTTGCCATATTTGAGGAACTCACTAATACTGCCACAGAAAACATCCCGAATATGTTTGGCGGCTAGCTCTAATGCCAGAGGATTACCGTGGTAGAGCGCAATCAGTTCTTGCCAATCTTGCTCAGCACCAGAAAATTCATCGATCTCAGCAAAAATCTGCTGTCCATCGGTGACTCCCAAACCTCCTAGCTCCAGCGATCGCACAGGTCGATTGCGACCTTCTAAACGCGCTACTTCTCGGGGCTTCTCGCGGCTGGTGAGCAATAGGCAGCTTTTGTGAGGCACTTCTCCCAGTTGCTTGAATAGTTGTCCGTAGCCTTCATATCCTGCTCGATATTGCCCTGCCACATCTCCGCCTTGCAAAATCGTTTCTACGTTATCTAAAATCAGCAAACAACGTCGCGATCGCAGGTAATGCAATAACCGAGAAAGACTGTCTTCTAAAGTATTTGGCAGGGTTGATTCCTGCTGATTTGAGAGAATCTGGATCAGATCTACCAGTAAAGTAGCCAAGGGAGAAGCATTGAGGAGCGATCGCCAAATGATGCACTCAAACTCATCCTGAATATTCTGAGCCAAGGTGAGAGATAGGTTAGTTTTTCCCATGCCACCAGAGCCGAATTTCAGAGAGAGTCCTGTTTTGCCAGTGCCACCAATGCCCAAAATTGCGACTAGACGGCACCGCTCTCCTAAAATCCATTGCTCCAGAATGCTCAATTCCTGCGATCGCCCAAAAAACACGGGAACCTCTGGAGCCTCTCCCCAATCCTGATAACAGGACAGAGACACAGCAGGCAGAACTAATGGAGAACTAATTCCTGCTGTTTCCTCTAGTTCTACAACCGATTGCCAAGGCAGTTCTAGGACTTGGCAGAAAGCCTTGAAGACCTTGGCGTTGATGGCCTCGCCGCGTAAAAAGCGCTTCCAAGTAGAAAGAGAAATGCCAGGTGCAAAAATCTGTTGGCCTGCGTAAGCTTCAGAATCCCAGTCGGTGGCGGGGGCAAGAATTTGACTGGCGACAATTAACCACTGCCTGTCTTCAATTGCCCAGTGTCTCGCCTTTCTAAGCTGCTTGATTCGGTTTAACTCCTGAGGGGAGACTTTGAGCGAGGGCATTGATAGATTGCACGAGAGCGGAAATTGAGTCTATCTCAGTATTGCACGCTCATTTCAGAATTGATATTGACGAAATGTGACACTGAACCAAAACTGAACCAAAAAGTGAACCGATTAAAATCCGTACGAGGCCATACTTCTAGCGATGTTTATAGATAGGAGATGACTTGTTGGTTCTAAAACAAACTTCTCCTAAGCTACGTCTACTTTGAAGGAGCAAGCCACAATGGTGCAGTACCCCGCCTCACCCCAATCATATCAAGCGTTTCTCCAAAAGGTGCGATCGCTCGATCTTGGTCCTATTGCACATCAATTAATGCACTCTCAGACTGGTCCTCAGTGGACGAAACTTCAGGCTACCAGGGCGATCGCGCGTTATCTAGGTTTTCTTTATTTGGTAGGGCAATATCCCCGTTTGCAACTGGTACCGACTCAAGAAATTGATCAGGTATGGCATCAACATATCCTTGATACACATAAGTATGCGGAAGATTGTCAACACTTATTTGGGCGATTTATTCATCATTTTCCTTATCTGGGTACAAGAGGAGAAGCCGATCAACAGAATTGGCAACGGGCTTACGCACTAACTCAGGTGCTCTTTCGCAAACACTTTGGATTAGATTTGGCGACGGGTGCTGCTCCATCAGATTGCGAACCCTTACAAGCAATGCAAACTTGCCGAGGCGTAGATCAATCTACTTCTCAGTCGCGTCCCACCGTTAGCCTCTCAATGGAGGCTGCTTTGAGGAGCTTTTTTACGCCTGCCTAAATATCCCGCAGGCTGAAGCTTGGGGCTATTGAAACCAAGCCTGCCTCTGAAGGCTATAAATAGTTTTTCAAGAATGAGACCGCGCAGGCGGTCTTTGTTTTTGTAGCCGCAACTTTAGTTGTTAGGTGATAGGTTGTTAGGCTTATACCAAGGTTTGCAGCAGGACGGCTGTTTCCTTAGCTTCGGTCAGCATTCCCAACTCCTCAAAGCGGTGTTTCGCTGTCGCGGCCCAATGTTGGGCGATCGCACCGTTGCCACGGGCTTTTTCTAAGCGGGCTAGCGATCGCTCACAAAAGGCGACTCGGCATGTGTCTTGGTTGGTTGTGGCTGCTTGCAAGCCTTCCTCTAGCAAGTGTTGTGCTTCGCTGAAGTGCTGTTGCTGAATGGCAATATCCGCTAACCAGTCTTTAGCTAAAAACTTAGCCCGTTGCCAATCCAGGTATTCAGCTTGCGCTAAGACTTGTTGGAATAAAGTGTGGGCTTGGTTATAGTTTTCGGTTTTGTAAGCCACCTCGCCTTGGTAATACCAAATCTGTATCTGCGATCGCGGCATGGCTGTCTCGATTGCAGCACGGCTAAGGAGTTGTTGCGCTTGTTGTAGCCAGTCTGTCGCTTCGGCAAAAAGGCGCTGTTGAATTCGGAGCACGGCGATGTTGATGGCTAACTCGGCTTGGAAGTTGAGAGTTTGGTAATGCCGCAGTTCCCAAGCTTTTTGATAGAGGGTATGAGCTTGTTCTAAATGTCTGGATTGACCGAGTAAAGTTAGGGTCCAGCCTTGGTCCAGCATCACTTCTAGAGCGGTAAACCAATCTTGCCGTTGCTCGGCAGCTTGGATGAGCCAATCGGCCCAGTCGAGGCGAGTGTTCCAAACGTTCAACCGATTTTTGCGGTAGCCTTGCGTGTGGGTGTAGGAGTTGACCTGCTGCCACAACTGCCGCATCTCGTCATAGCGATCGCTGGCAATACACCATTCAATCACCGCTTGCAGGTTATCCCATTCCTGGTCGAGCAAAGGATATTCCTGCCATTCTTTGCCATCTTTGCCGCCGTGCTGTTGCACATAGGACAGGAACCAATTGATCCAGCGATTGCGGGCTGCTTGCTCAAAGTTGGGATGGGTCGCCAGTTCGGCTAAGGCGTACTCTCGTGTTAGCGCCAAGATAGAGTATCGGCCTGCCTGCTGATTCACTAGAGAAAGTTGCAGCAATTGTGCCAACCCCTCAATCGAGTGAGCGAGGTTGTCGCTGCCTGCAATATGCGCGATCGCTTCTAAAGGAGCTGACCCCGGAGACAGCGCCAGCGCCATGAGTAAGTAGTGAGGTAAGGTTCCTTGCAGCAGGGACATAGAAGTCTGGAAATAGAAGTGAGCATAGTCCCCAACCGCCAAGGTCAAACGAGAAGGTAGATGCTTCACTGGGTAACCTGCTGCGAGTTGCCCGATCGCATAGACAATAGCCGCAGGTACACCGCTGGTGTAATGATGTAGGGTTTGCACATCGGCTGACCCTAGCACGATACTCTTGCTTTGAACCTGCTGCTCAATTAAGGAAAAGCTTTCCGCAGGTGGCAGTGGCTCTAAGCGAATGGCATGAAATGAGAACTGTTGACGGCTGGTGATCACCACTTTAACCGTAGATGGCAGGTCATACAAGAATGCCAAGATCGACCGCCAATCTTCTAAGGTTTCCAGGTTGTCTACAATCAGCAGGGTAGACTGACGATTTAGCGCATCCTGAATTTGTTCAATCTGCTCCTCAAAATCCATCAATAAAATATCCGAGCACTTGAGCGTGCGAGCGATCGCGCGGAAGACATCTCGCAAACTCCGCTCTGGCTTCAGACGGGGCAAGACTCCTTGAGGTGTAAGACGCTCTTGTTTGGCCGAGGTGAAGATGATCGCCTCAAACGTGGGTGCAAGCCTCAGAAGTGAATCAGAATCTGGATTAGCAGTGCTGGGTGTAGCATGTAGGTAGTGATAGGCCGCAGACAAAGCTAGCGTAGTTTTGCCCATACCACCGATACCTTCAATGCTGATGCAGTGAGTGGGGCAATCAAAATCTAGCGCTTCTAGTAGTTGGGCAAGTTCGCGATCGCGCCCTACAATGCGACTGAAATCTCGAACGGGTAGGTTGTGGGCGATCGCGGTTGAAGTCTTAGGCAGGATAAGCGGTGAAGCGGGTGGTAGCGGTTGAGTGCTAGGTGCTTCTCGTTGAATAAAGCGTTGTAATACTCCCCGAAAGTTATGTTTTGTGACTTTTTCACCTAACACTTGGGAGAGCAGCTGCCACAAGTGAGACCCCACATCTTTGACATAGCCAGCATCGTAATCAGAAGCGAGAGCTATATCTGTGTAGGATTTCCCGTCCCAAGATTGACGCAAAATTTCTGCCTGAATTTTGCTTAACCGTCCTTGAGGCAAGATTCGCTCAACAACTACTAATGCTTCCTCCACCGTCATTCTGTCTCACCCTTTGCTGATGTCGTTGAGATGGAACGGCTGTCATTCTGCCACCCATCTGGCTATTTCATAGTTTCCGCACCCCACAGACATTATCCCGGACTATTTGTTGGTATTCAAAGCCCCTCTCCTTGAAGGAGAGGGGTTGGGGAGAGGTCAGCCTTAATTGTTATCGTAGAGAAGCTGCCAGTTCTTGTTGAATACGGCTCTTGGCAGTTTTGAATTCAGTGGCTAGTTGCTCTTTCTGCTCAGTACTGCAATTGCGATCGATCGCGGAAAACATCGTGCTTTCTTCTTGACGGATGTGATCACCCACGGCATCCATCAAATCCTTGATTCTGGATCTGAAAGCATCAGCATCAGCAGGATTCATCGCTTTGATTTCATCTAGCACCCGCTTCATCTCAGCTTGCTCGTCGTATAGCTCCTGCGTATCGTCGTTACCGTAGAAGGGGCGAACTTTTGGATAAACGACTTCTTCTTCTGCTTGAGCGTGAACTAGCAAATCTTTGTAGAGCTGCCCGAAGTACTCTTGGAGTTTTTGAGGATCTTTGGTGGCTCCAATTTCTGTGAAGATGGTATTCACCTTCTCATGGTCCAGACGAATCAAAGTCTGGATATTCATATCCTGCTTGTCGGTGTTTTGAGTGACCACACTACCGGCCACACCAGAGAAAGCGGCGATCGCGTCTTGCACTCTTGCCCAGAGACCTTGATCGGCATCTTGACCTGTCATTTCCCGGACACCAACTTGTTCTAGCAAGCCCTTGAGCTGTTCTTGGTGCGCTCGGCCTTCAAAGTTAACCGTATTCAAAGGGCCAATGGCTAATTCGATGTCTGCGCCTACCTTTTGAGCCGCCTTATGGATCACGATGCCGCTCATTACTTGATTGTGCTTCATCAGTTCGTGGTGCATGAGTTTCTGGTAGAACGTCAACTCATTGCCTGACATCATCTGCTCAAACTGAGGAATAACAACTTTGGTTGCAGCACTAGGTTCGGATTGAATGCCGTATTGCACGATGACGGTGTCGATAATGTCGATGTTTTTCTGATCGTCGGCCAGCATGTTCTGTAGCCGTTCCCGCACGTCTTGGTAAGGGCAAGCTTCAATTAGCTTTTGATCGTTAGAGAGAATGAAAGCCTGAAGTGCTCTCAGGTCTGCCAATCTCTCTGCGATCGCGAGCCGCTTTGTATCATCTAGGGTTGTAACCATGTTGTGTCTCTTGTTATGTCTCTTATAGGAAAGTTAAGTTGATGAATGTTTTGTTCTTGCGACCCAATCCTTATGGGAAAAGCATTAAAGAGCAGCAAGCCAGCCATACACTGGATTATGTTTCAAGTAAAAAGGCTTGAATACCTTGATTCCGCTCAGGTTGCAGGTATCATCCACCTAACTCAGGTTAGATGTTTCAGTGAGTCTGCCAAAAGCTGTAGGGAAATATAGGTTTAATAATCGCTCCTAACCCGAAATAGGCAGCCCTTCCGTAACTTGAGATACAGAGTCAGGAAACAATCTAGTCCTCAATAGATTAGGGACTGGAGTGATATACCAATGCCTGATCCGTTGATAGAGCGCCTTGATGCAACTCGGATTCTGTTTGATTTGCAACAGGGCAATGAAATTGCTCAAGGCTTTTCTGGTTGCTTAGAACCAGAGGAAATAGCCCAGCGGGTTGCGAATGGCTTGGTAGAGAAGTTTGACTGTGCCTTGGCGCGGATCTGGCTGCTAGAACCAGAGCAAACTACTTTAAAGCTGGTTGCTTCTTCAGGCATGTATACGCATCTCAATGGTACCTTCGGGCGAGTTCGGATGGGGGCTTACAAGGTGGGCAAAATTGCTCAAAATCGAGTTTCCTTTTTGAGCAATCATCTTGCGGCAGAAACTTGGGTAGGAAATCGCGAATGGGCGATCGCTAACAACATTCGAGGATTTGCAGGATATCCCTTAGTGATTCAAGATAAAGTCATCGGCGTGCTGGCTACCTTTAGCCATCAAGCAATGGAGACAGAGTTTCTAGAGGTTTTACAAACCCTTTGCACGGTTACTGCGATCGCCTTAGACACAGCTATACAATATCAGCATGAAAAGCAGATTTGGCAAAACTCGATGCAGTCGATGGCCCAGCCTGCGGTTCAGAGTCTTAAATTCAACTATATCTCTCTTTCTGATCAATTAGTCAGTCTGCTAAGTGATACCCGCTTAACTTTGGTAGGCACAGAGCGACCTCTCCCTCTGCCAGTAGCTTATGTCTTCTTGCAAGCAGCCGAAACTTTGTACCAATTTACCTGTCACTATTGTCGGCTGATTTATACAGCAGAGTCTGTAGCATTAGAGGCCATGATTCCGGCAACTCATTTTCCCGACCTCGATCCACAAAATGGCTTGCCGTCGTCTCTAAATAAACTGTTTTTCACTGTTACCTGTTTAGGGGGAGTGCTGCAAACCCAAGCCACCAGTAATCAACGGGCCATGCAGTTTTTGCTCAAAGTACCCGATTGGCGCGATCGCGGTGGTCATCAATTGCGAATTCAATGCCACTCATCAGTTCTACAACTAGCCTTTACACACCTAGCTTTTTCAGCAGGTCTACCCGTTTGCCGTGAAACAACCAAAGAAGCAGACAAAAATATACCTTTATTAACCGATGATGCTACACAAATTCAGACAGCAAAATGGGTGCTGTGGGTGCAACAGGGAAGTCAAATTGTACCGAAGGGGATTCGAGGCAAAGTTGATTTGTCTACCAGCCCAGAGGCATTAAGACAGGCAGTAGAAGCGTTGTCACAGGGTAAATCGTGGGGTATCGACCCAGATTTGGAAAAACAGCAACCTCTGTCTGAGCGAGAGTTGGAGATTCTGGCTTTGTTGACTCAGGGGCATCGCGATCGCGATATTGCCGATCATCTAATCATTAGCGAAAGTACCGTTAAGTTTCACATGAATAATGTCTTGGCGAAATTGCAGGCGCGGACTCGTTACCAAGCGATTTATGAGGCGATCGCTAAGGGATGGCTGGCTAAATAAATCTGAGGAAATGATGCGATCGCTTCTCCTATCCTTATTGCTAGATCTCCGGCTTCCGTAGTGAGAGATACAAAGACTTGCGAAATCAGGACTTAATCTGGCAACACATTCCAGCCAGACAAAAGCCAGCTTATGAACAATCACTATTCAGTCATTATTGTGGGTGGAGGTCAGGCAGGGCTCTCCATGAGCTATTGCTTGAAGGAGAGAGGCATCGATCACATTGTTTTTGAGAAAAACAAAATTGGCTATGCTTGGCGCACTAAACGCTGGGACTCCTTTTGTTTAGTCACACCCAATTGGCAATGTAAGCTCCCAGGCTATGCCTATCCAGGCGATGACCCTCACGGTTTCATGCAGAAAGACGAAATTGTGCAATATATCGAGGCTTATGCTGCCTCTTTCGATCCTCCTATTCAGCAAGGGGTTGAGGTATTCAAGCTGAGTCAGAACGTAACTCAGAACTTCTTTGAGGTGACAACTTCCATCGGAGAATACACGGCTGACCAGGTAGTCGTGGCATCTGGCAGCTACCATCTCCCTAAGGTGCCAAAGATTGCTGAACGGCTCCCTAAAAACATTACGCAACTCCATGCCTCAGAATACAAAAATTCCCAGTCTTTACCGCCTGGAGCCGTGTTGATCGTAGGTACAGGGCAATCAGGATGCCAAATTGCTGAAGATCTCCACTTGGCTGGTAGACAAGTACATCTCTGTGTGGGGAGTGCACCGCGATCGCCCCGACGCTACCGAGGCAAAGATGTGGTCGATTGGCTAGATCAGATGGGATATTACGATTTATCGATTGAAGAACATCCCCAAAAAGAAAAAGTGAGAGCCAAAGCCAACCACTATGTTACAGGTCGAGATGGAGGGAGAGAGATTGACTTACGACAATTTGCTCTAGAAGGGATGCAACTCTATGGCAGGCTGAAGGATATTAGCGATCGCCAGTTAGAATTCTGGGATAACTTGCAACAAAATTTGGATCAAGCCGATGCGGTGGCGGAAAGCATCAAGAAAACCATTGATGGATTCATTGAGAAAAACCAGATTGAGGCTCCGACAGAACCTGCTTACCATCCAGTTTGGCAGCCTGAGCAGTCGATCCTCAGCCTGGACTATGCTCAAGCCAATATTAGTACAGTGATTTGGTGTACTGGGTATCAGTCTGATTTTAGTTGGGTAGAGGTGCCTGTCTTTGATGGCAAGGGATATCCAGGTCATGAACGCGGTGTAACCGGAGTCTGGGGGCTCTATTTTCTAGGGCTTCCCTGGCTCTATACCTGGGGGTCAGGCCGCTTTTCTGGGATTGCCCGTGACGCCAGTTATCTAGCTGATTACATCGTCGCCAGGAAGAAGGTGTCATACCCCAATGACTGGAGTGTGGTCAATGAATTTTTGCTGGGTTCGTAGTCCAGAGACGCATTGTTAGCGACCTAGCGAAATCGATAGGTACTTAGGTGAGTTTGGTACTAATTTTCAGCGTTTTGACCTGAGAAATAGACTGAGTGCTCGCCCTCCCTAGCCTTATTGATAGAGTTAAACCTTTCGTAGTGAGGGATACAAAGATCTCCTCAGCTAGCCCTTAATCTGGCAACACTATTCAAGGAAAAAGAGATGCCTGAAGTAACTACTCCTGCTCATCAAGTTGGTGATTTCTTTGTTGATTACGAAGAGAAAGTCTTTCCCGATGTCAAAGCTGAGCCTGGTGAGAAAGCATTAGTCACGTTCCACACCGTTGCATTTGAAGGATCGATCGGTTTTGTTAATTTATTGCAAGCTACGCGCCTACTGCGTAAAGGATTTGAGACTTCTGTCTTGCTGTATGGCCCTGGCGTAACTTTGGGAGTACAGCGGGGATTTCCTAAGTTAGGAGATGCAGCTTTCCCTGGACATCAAAACTTTAATGACCAAATCAGCAAGTTTATGGCAGAGGGTGGCAAAGTTTATGCCTGTCGCTTTGCTCTACAAGCTTTGTATGGGCATGGTGAACCTTCCCTGATTCCTGGTATCCGTCCCATCAATCCTTTGGACGTCCTGGATCTAGTGCTCCTGCATCGCAAAGATGGAGCCTTAATTTTAGATACTTGGACCTTGTAAGCAATGAATGATTCTCATACCATTCGAGCCGCAGCCGTACAGCTTAGCCCAGTTTTATTTAGTCGGGATGGCACCACAGAGAAGGTGTTGCAGGCGATCGCTAAAGCTGCCAAAGCAGGGGTGCAATTGATCGTTTTTCCTGAGACTTTTATCCCTTATTATCCTTACTTCTCCTTTGTGCAACCGCCCGTTCTCATGGGGCAGGAACATATGCGGCTGTATGAAGAAGCCGTGACAGTGCCTGGGCCAGTGGTAGATGCGGTGAGCAGAGCGGCTCGTTCTTATGCAATGGTGGTGGTGCTAGGAGTCAATGAGCGAGATCATGGCTCCCTCTACAACACGCAGCTAATTTTTGATGCCGACGGTACTCTATTGTTGAAGCGGCGCAAGATTACACCCACCTATCATGAGCGGATGGTATGGGGGCAAGGAGATGGTTCTGGCTTGAGGGTTGTGGAGACAGCAGTGGGAAAACTGGGTGCCTTGGCTTGCTGGGAGCACTACAATCCTTTGGCTCGATTCGCCCTCATGGCCCAGCATGAGCAGATTCACTGTGCCCAATTCCCTGGTTCCTTGGTGGGCCAGATTTTTACAGACCAAATTGAAGTAACAATTCGCCATCATGCTTTGGAATCTGGCTGTTTTGTTGTAAATGCGACAGGTTGGCTCTCTCCAGGACAGGTGGGTCAAATCACCTCTGATGAAAAGCTGCAACGGGTGCTCGGTGGTGGCTGTAATACCGCAATTATTGGACCGGAAGGAAATCACCTTTGTACCCCAATTACAGAAGGTGAGGGGATGGCGATCGCCGATCTGGATTTCTCCCTAATTACTAAGCGAAAACGCATGATGGATTCTGTGGGTCACTATTCCCGCCCTGATCTGCTGCAATTGCAAATTAATTTAGAACCCCAGTCAGTGATAAAGGAGGTTTCAGCTCCAAGACTTCCAGTTGCAGAAGAACCCCTTGATCCATCCTTACAACCTACTTCCTAATCCCGACACCGTATGGAAATAAAACCACCCCTACCACCCTTTACGCTGGAAACAGCAAAAGCCAAAGTTCAAGCGGCAGAGGATGCCTGGAACACTCGTGATCCGCAGAAGGTCGCTTTGGCCTATACAGAGGATTCCCAATGGCGCAATCGAGCTGAATTCTTTAGTGGGCGAGAAGCGATCGCGGCTTTTCTGAATCGCAAGTGGGCCAAGGAGTTAGATTACCGTCTCAAAAAGGAGCTTTGGAGCTTTACAGAGAATCGGATCTCGGTTCGATTTGAGTATGAATGGCATGACGACTCTGGCTATTGGTATCGGGCTTACGGCAATGAACAGTGGGAGTTTGCCGAGAATGGGTTGATGCAAAGACGAGAGGCCAGTATTAATGATGTGCTGATTCAAGAGTCTGAGAGAAAGTTTCGGTGGGAGCGTAAACCCAATCTATGAACAAGCAACAGTTGATTGTAGAATTACAAACCCATGGCTTGAAGCTGGTAGAGCAAGAAGTTGGAGCAGCAGGACGCAAAGGTGGGGCGGGTCCTTCTGACCACAAAGCTGTGACTGTAGACGGCACAACTGTCATGGTGCCTATCTTCAACAATCCAGCAGCGCGATCGCCTTACACAGTCACTACCACCTCATCTCCATCATTGACTTTAGATCATCAGGGAGAAGCGATCGCCCCAATTCAGTTTCCTCAACCGCCCCAGTTCTACAACCTTACAACGGCTGACGGTATCCCTTACAGCCAAATTGCCTTGTTGCATAGCCGAGATGTATTAGCGACCACGGTGCTACAAACCTGTATGCGTTATGGCGATACAGATAGCTCTTGCCAGTTTTGTGCCATCGGGCAATCATTGGCAGCAGGGAGAACGATTGCTCGAAAAACTCCTGCTCAACTGGCTGAAGTTGCCGAAGCAGCGGTTCGGCTGGATGGGGTGAAACAAATGGTGATGACGACAGGAACCCCTAACAGCAGCGATCGCGGTGCGGCTTATTTGACAGAATGTGCCAAAGCCATCAAAGCCAGGGTGAATATCCCGATTCAGGCGCAGTGTGAACCTCCAGATGATTTTGTCTGGTTCGATCGCATGCAGGCAGCAGGAATTGATAGCTTAGGCATGCATTTGGAAGCGGCTGACCCAGAAGTTCGGGCAAGGATTATGCCAGGGAAAGCTACAGTCCCCGTTGAGTACTATTTTGAGGCGTTTGCTGCCGCAGTCAAAGTGTTCGGTTGGGGACAAGTGAACACATATTTACTGGCAGGATTAGGAGATAGTTTAGAGACCTTATTGGAGATTTGCGATCGCCTGATTCAAATGGGTGTTTATCCCTTTGTGGTGCCCTTTGTTCCTATCACAGGCACTCCGCTCGCTCATCATCCTGCTCCTAAGAGCGAATTTATGTTCACTCTTTATGAACGAGTCGGTGCCATGTTAAAGCAGGCAGGGATGTCATCAGCAGACATGAAAGCAGGCTGCGCAAAGTGTGGTGCTTGCTCGGCTCTTTCTACTTTTGAAAAGTAATTCTGATAAACCCAGTCCATGAAGACTTACGAATTCAAACTCGCGACAAATACTCAAGAGATTGCAGCTTACTTTGCATTGCGTCGTGCCATCTTTGCGGAAGAACAGCAACTCTTTTCCGGAGACGACGTAGATGAAATTGATCAGTTCGCCTATCCTATCGTGGCGATCGCCACCGCTACCCAGCAGGTCGTCGGAGTAGTGCGAATCTACGAAGCTAAACCAGGCATTTGGTACGGGGGTAGGCTAGGCACTCATCCGGAGTATCGCAAAGGTTGGCAAATTGGCAAAGGACTTATTTACAAAGCTGTCACGACTGCTAACACTTGGGGCTGTCAGCAGTTTCTAGCCACGGTGCAATTACAAAACGTGCGTTTCTTCCAACGGTTGCATTGGCAGTCATTAGAAGAGATGACCATCCAGGCTTGTCCTCATCATTTAATGGAAGCAGATCTCAGTTTCTATCCTCCTAACAAAGAGATTCGTCCTGTGCTCTCCCTACAAACTAGAGAGGCTTCTTGATGCTATCGTCCCTCGCTGTCCAGTTGCGCCAATCCCTTAGCCTTTTGCAGAAGCAGGATATCCAAACGGCATCTCAAGCTTTAAAAGTAGGGTCACAGTGGACTTCTATCAACGTACTGCCGGGAGATGATTGTGCAGCTATCCCGGATGGAGAAGGATATCTGTTATTGGCAGCAGAGGGGATGTTGCCGCTGCTTGTAGAAACAGATCCTTGGTTTGCGGGGTGGTCGGCAGTGATGGTTAACATCAGTGATATTGCTGCGATGGGCGGACGAGCGATCGCGGTGGTTGATACTCTGTGGAGCCAGTCCCCCAACAGTACTAAAGCGATTTGGCAAGGGATGCAAGCGGCGGCTCAAGCGTACAATGTGCCAATTGTGGGTGGACATACCAATTGCCATAGTCCCTACAACGCTCTTTCCGTGGCAATTTTAGGGCGATCGCAGCGCTTGATTAGTAGTTTTAATGCTCAACCTGGCGATCAACTGTTGGTTGCCACCGATTTTCGAGGCAAATCCCATGCTAAATATCCTTTTTGGGATGCGGCCACGACTGCTGATCCGGTGCATCTACGGAAAAATCTAGCAATTTTGCCCTATCTGGCGGAAATAGGGCTGTGTGATGCAGGCAAAGACATTAGCAATGGCGGCATCATTGGCACTCTGCTGATGTTGCTGGAAACCTCTGGCTGCGGGGCCATCCTGCATTTGAACCAAGTTCCTTGCCCCCCAGGATTAACCCTGGAGCTTTGGCTCGTAAGTTTCCCTAGCTATGGCTTTCTCCTCAGTGTTCGGCCCCACAATGTCTCAGCAGTTCAGGCTTACTTTCAGCAACAAGGCTTAGTCTGTGAGGTAGTTGGAGAAGTGCAACCAACCCAGCAACTTATCTTATGCTCTCACCAAGAGTCAACGGTATTTTGGGATCTATCTCATGAACCGCTGACAGGGTTCTCTCCAGTAGGAGTATAAGATGAGCTCTTCTGCACTCATTACCGATCGAACTGAGCCGAACTTCTCGCAGACTTCTCCCTCAGCCAACTTCAAAATTGCTCTACTCACCTACTCCACCAAGCCCAGAGGCAGCGTTATCCATACGCTGGAGTTAGCTGAAGCACTGCACCATCTAAGCAATGAGGTCTGTGTTTATGCCCTGGACAAAGATGGGACAGGATTTGACTATCCTTTAACTTGCAATTACCAACTTGTTCCCGCACAATCTGCCCTAGCTGACATGGATGCTTTGATCCAGCAGCGGATTCAGGAGTTTGTAGACTATTTAAGTCACTCTGAACAAACTTATGACTGCTATCATGCTCAGGATTGCATCAGCGCCAATGCCCTAGCCAAGCTGGTTCAACAGCAACAGATTCCCCACTTTGTCCGAACTGTACATCATATTGAAGACTACAGCAGTCCCTATCTACAGCAGTGCCAGGATCGTTCGATTCGAGGCGCGAATCTCTGCTTTTGTGTCAGTGACTATTGGCAGACTGTCGTTCAGCAGCAATACCAGATTCAAGCTCCCCGGATTATCAATGGCGTGAACCTAGACAGATTTACTCCTGTCCTCAATGACACAGAACAAGATTTGAAAGAACGATGGGGCTTGAATGGTTCTCCCATTTATTTAACCGTGGGTGGGATTGAACCTCGCAAGAACTCCATCCGACTACTACAAGCCTTTGCTCAAGTGCAATCGCATTATCCCAACGCTCAGTTAGCGATCGCAGGCGGGGCTACCCTATTTGACTACCAATCCTACCGAGATAAGTTTTTTGCGATCGCCGATACCCTAGAAATCAAAATCGGGCATTCCCTAGTCTTACCAGGAGTCATTGCCGATGTTGATCTGCCCGCTCTGTATCGAACTGCCGATGCCTTTGTCTTTCCTTCGGTCAAAGAGGGGTGGGGCTTGGTGTTACTGGAAGCGATCGCCTCTGGTCTCCCGGTTCTAACTTCCCACCAAACTCCTTTTACCGAATTCCTTGCTCCAACTCAAGCTCTCCTGGTAGACCCCGAATCACCCACCGCGATCGCCCAAGCCATGCAAGCTATGGTTCAGTCAGACCTGTCTCGCTCTTTGGTGCAGCACAGCCAATCAGTTTTGTCTCGCTATACCTGGGCAGCCTCTGCTGAAATGCACCTCCATCACTACAAACAACTTCTAGCTTCCTATGCCTGAAATTCGTTTTCAAATTCAATGGCCCGATGGTTCTCAGGAAACTTGCTATTCTCCCTCTCTAATCGTCAAAGACTATTTCGCTCCCAACCAGGACTATGACTTAGATGATTTTGTAGCGCGATCGCGTACAGCCCTAAAAATTGCCAGCGATCGGGTGCAGGTCAAGTATGGAAAACCTTGCGGTTTAGCATTGGGCCAACTACAAGAAATTGAAGCCAAGGCTGCTCAGTATCAGTCTGGCCAGTACAAGAAGCTACCACCGTTGAAGGTGCAGTTCGTGCAGTTCATTGAATCAAGCGAATCGATATTTTAACCGCCTGGATGGGAATACTGTGTTTAATCTGATACCAGACTGAACCGTAATTGCACCCATGAAAATGCATCGCTTTGGCCAAGTTCAAGCTTTCCCTTTACAGCTTGTCCTAATTGTTCCCTTTGTGCTGCAAATTTTTGGGGCAGTTGCTTTGGTTGGCTACCTGTCCTTCAAGAACGGTCAGAAAGCGGTCAATGAGTTAGCAGACCAGTTAATGGAACGCACTAGTCGTTCGGTGAATCAACATTTGGATGCTTACTTGTCAGTTCCCCATAAGGTGCTTCAGATCAATGCTGACGCGATCCAGATGGGGTTGCTAGATGTGGGCGATCGCGAAACAGTGGCTAAGTACTTTTGGCGGCAGATGCAGGCCTATGACCTGAGTTATATCGGTATTGGGTTGACCACAGGTGAGGGGGCAGGGGCAGCCCGCTACGATGGCAAAACCGTTACAGTAGACGATTGGACCGCCGCATCTGTCAATAATCTCTCCACCTATGCCACTGATAACCAGGGCAATCGGACCAAAGTCATGACGGTCTTCAACTGGGATAGCCTTAGGGAAACCTGGTATACTGAGCCGATCACTGCGAAGAAACCAATTTGGTCTCGGGTCTATACTTGGAACTATCCAGGTCACCCCTACATTGTGGCTTCAGCGGGTAGACCAATTTATGACGCTGAAAATCAATTGCTGGGCATCGTTGCTGTAGATATTCATCTACTGAAACTCAGTGAGTTTTTACGAAGTTCAGATGTCAGTCATTCTGGCCAGATCTTCATCCTAGATCGCAAAGGTACCTTGATTGCTAATTCGGCACCTGAGCAGCCTTTCGCGATTGTAAAGGACGAAATCAAACGTTTGCAGGCGATCGATAGCCCCAATCCAGTGGTGCAGGGAATTACCAAACAACTGCAACAGCAGTTCGGCGATTTTCGCAACATTACCAAAGCCCAGAAGATTAAACTCGATTTCCAGGGAGAGCCACAGTACGTGCAGCTTACTCCTTGGCGTGATCAATATGGGCTGGATTGGCTTGTGGTGGTTAGCGTGCCAGAAAATGGGTTTATGGCCCAAATTAATGCCAATAACCGCACCACGATCTTACTGTGTCTAGTGGCTCTAGCTGTCGCCTCAGTTTTGAGCGTGGTTACTTCTCGTTGGATTAGCCGACCTATTCTGCGGCTGAGCCGTGCCAGTGAAGATATGGCAGCAGGCAACCTCAACCAAACGGTAGGAGATAGTGGCATTCAGGAGCTGAACACGTTGGCGGTCTCCTTCAACCATATGGCGGGACAACTACGCGACTCCTTTGCCGCTCTGGAGCAGAGCAATACCGAACTAGAGCACCGCGTTGAAGCCCGTACGGTCGAGCTTAAAGAGGCGCTAGGTGAGTTGCAAAGAACTCAAGCTCAGGTGGTGCAAAGTGAGAAAATGTCGAGCTTGGGACAACTGGTTGCGGGATTGGCCCATGAGATCAACAATCCCATCAACTTCATTCACGGCAATCTGGTGCATGTTCAGGAATACACTCAAGACCTTTTAGGCTTTGTGCAGTTATACGAGCAGCACTATCCTCAACCTGTCTCCGAGATCCAAGCGGAAGCCGAAGAGATTGACCTCGAATTTTTGCAGCAAGATCTGCCTAAAATGCTCGCTTCTATGAAAATCGGCAGCGATCGCATCCGGCAGATTGTATTGTCATTACGCAACTTCTCGCGTATGGATGAAGCAGAGATTAAGCCTGTCAATATCCATGAAGGTCTTGACAGTACCCTAATGATTCTGCAACACCGCCTCAAAGCCAGACCAGAGCGACCGGAGATTGAGGTCATCAAAGACTACGATCAGTTGCCCTTGGTGGAGTGCTACGCAGGTCAGCTGAATCAGGTGTTTATGAACATCCTAGTGAATGCCATTGATGCCCTAGAGGAGCACAACCACAAACGTACCTACCAAGAGATGCAAGCCCATCCGAGCCAGATCACTATTCGGACAACGGCAATAAATGCTCAGTGGGTCCAAGTGGCGATCGCGGATAATGGGAAAGGAATGACGCAACAGACGCAGCAGCAAATCTTCAACCCATTCTTTACGACCAAGCCAGTAGGTAAAGGGACAGGCATGGGAATGTCGATTAGCTACCAGATCATTACAGAGAAACATGGTGGAAAGCTGGAATGTTTCTCCACATTAGGAAAGGGTACAGAATTTGTGATTCAGATTCCTAGAAAATGTTGATGGTATAGCAGTCCTAAACGTGCACAAAATTGCAAATACAGATGTAACTCTGCGATCGCCTCAGCCTTCTGCCTAAGCTCCCTCATCTGGACTGGCTTCTGCTGCCTCTCTAAACAAATCGGGTCTAAGATCTCTGCCCTCCTGAATCATTTCAGGGGCAACGGCTGGATTGCCTAAAATCTCTTGAGGGTCTCCATCAAAGCCACCCGGACGGACTAGCTTTAACACGTCATAGGTTTCGACTTCTTGCGGGCGATCGTTCTCCTTCGAGGGCTGATTTTGTTTCTCACTACTTTGATCGTGATGATTACTCATGCTCCTGTCTCCTTTAAGTATTTTTGAGGAACTGCTTTGATAGCTTTTTACGAGCTAATTCCCTCTAACCGATGAGAGGTGATGGCTATTAGCTCTCTCTCTATCCAGTGAGTAACCCCGTGCTAAGCCCAAAAATAATCTAGACACGGTTGCGGTTAAATATCTGTGTCAGCAATGGATAGTAATGAAGCGGTACATTTAGATCAATAAACAACAATGGCAGTACCGCTAAGATTCGACAAAGCAAAGGCACTGCCATGAATTCAGAAATATTATAGCGATCCTAGGAGGTTGTGAGAGGCGCACCCCGCTAATTTCATCAATCATTTAGGACTGCTATACATCAGCTAACTAGGAGAAAACTCCATAGTAATAAAGCGTAGCCAGAAGAACAATTGCCGAGGCTCCCATTGAAAGCCAGAAAGTCAATTTTACTGGAAGGCTTTTGTTAGGATTTAACCCGTCTTGACCATGATCAATAACAGTTGACAGTTCTTCACTAGCACCTGGAGCAAAATTCTTTTTTGTATTTTCCATATCAAATATCCTTGAATTTCCCTTATTCCTTAACTTACTGCTAATCTCAGAAATTACCTCTGACTTTGGCTATATCTCAGAACTTTGACAGGAGCCTAAAGGAATAGGGTTTGTCTAGAAGCAACGCTACCTGAACTGGCCCTGAATACGATACGCTGAAGAAGTTTAGGGATTCAGCAGGCTCTGGGATGGTCAATCAGGTATACGACGTTGTGGTAATAGGGGGCGGAGTAGCAGGAGCAGCCTTGCTCTACTCTTTGGCGACCTTTACCGATCTCAAGCGTGTGGCACTGTTAGAAAAGTATCCTAGCGTTGCCTCGGTCAACTCGAAAGCCACAAATAATAGCCAGACAATCCATTGCGGCGATATTGAGACCAACTACACGCTGGAAAAAGCAATTAAGGTCCGGCGATCGGCTCAAATGTTGGTCTGCTATGGTAGCCAGTTGCCGCCAGCCCTGCGGGACCAGATTATCTACCAGTTTCCCAAGATGGTTTTGGGGGTGGGCTCCCAAGAGTGCGAGTTTTTGCGGCAACGATATGAAGTATTTAAGCCCCACTTTACGGGGATGCAACTGCTGGAGAAAGCTCAGATTGCCGAAATTGAGCCAAATGTGGTGCGGTTGAACGGCGGCGATCGCCCAGAAGAGTTAGTCGCGATCGCCATTTTGGGAGAATACACGGCCATTAACTATGGAGCCTTAGCGCAGTCCTTTGTGGAGCAGGCTCAAGCAGTAACCGATAAAACCGTTGATCTGAAGTTGGGTTACCCAGTCCAATCGATTGAACTTGTGGGGTCTAATTACCAAATCACAACCGCTGAAGGAACTGTAACAGCGCGGTTTGTGGTGGTGTCTGCAGGCGGTCACAGCCTGCTGTTCGCTCACCGCATGGGAATTGGGCTGGAATATTCTTGTTTGCCAGTCGCAGGCAACTTCTACTTCACGCCAGAGATCTTGAACGGTAAGGTTTACACCGTCCAGAATGATAAGTTGCCCTTTGCAGCAATTCACGGTGATCCAGATATCACGGTGCCCGGTAAGACTCGTTTTGGACCTACGGCGTTGCCTCTACCGTTGTTGGAGCGAAACAACCTCAAAACCTTAATCGACTACTTGGAAGTTTTGAAGCTAGACGGCACTGTAGCGAGTGTGCTGGGCGATCTGTTGAAGGTGAAAGACATCCGGAACTACATCTTCAAAAACATGGCTTTCGAGGTGCCTTTAGTCAACCGTCGTTTGTTCTTGCAAGATGCTCGTAAAATCGTTCCTTCATTGCAGTTAGAAGACCTAGAATTCGCTCACGGCATTGGCGGGATTCGGCCTCAGTTGATCGATCGCACCCAACGGAAGCTAATTCTAGGGCAAGCAGAGATCGATCCAGGAGAGGGGATTCGCTTTAATATCACGCCTTCTCCTGGAGCTACTACCTGTTTAGGCAACGCGGAACAAGATCTATTACGAATTCAACAACATTTAGGTTGTAACTTCGATCGCTCTTGGTTCGAGGCAGAATCGATCTCAATGGCCCAGAGCTGAGTTGTTGAAAAGATGAGATGAGGGATGAAGGATGAAAGAAATCTCATTGCTCCCTCATCTCTCTTTTGATCATGCTGATTCGCTTAGAGTCTCGGCAGATCAGTGCTGTTAGTCATCGATTTCACCAGCAGCTAGGGGGCTAGGAATTCGGGAGTTGATGAATGTTTGAGATACGTTAGGAATGGATAGATCCTTAGCTGGAGAATCCTGAACTGCTGGAACGTTAAAGACGATTTCGGAAGTGTCAGGGTTGGTTTTTGCTACTAACCGAGTGCCGTCCAAAATCTTAAACACAGCGGGGCTAGATGGAATTCCTGCGGCTTGAGCATCATTGGGGAGGTAGACGCCGTTGCAATCCCATCCCTCTGGGGTTGTTTCACCATCTGCCAGGAAGTAAAGGGCGTTACTGCCAGACTTAGCTTCCTCACCTGCGGGGCCATAAATCGCTAAAGTCTGCCCCGTTTCATTGCGGCACTGACCCCAAGTAATGCCAGATTCGATCGCCGCTTTCTGTAGTTGTAACTCGTCAATTTGTTGCTTCAGCTCAGGAGAATTGCCTTGAGCATCTCTTTCTGCGAACAAGCGATTTAGAGTTCTGGTCATCTCTACATAGTCATGATTTTTGCTGACCTTTGGTTTATCGGCCCAGGAAGCGGGAGCGATCACCAGATTGACTAGAAATACGAGCAAAACCAGAATAATTTTTACCAGTTTCATACGAGATCTCCTATTCACAAATTTGGTTGATGCTGAAACTATGGCGATTATGTGCTGAATAACGTCTCTAACGTATGCTCAGAACTCCGCCAAGTGTTTCTGTAGACTTTGTCCCGCCGTTGATGACTATCTATGAAACGGACGGGTCCCAGCCGATTATATCGACCTGCTAGTTTACGTACCCAATCGGTAGAAAAGCCTAAAATTTCGGCAACTTGTTCTACTGTCATTGGTATATGCGGTTGGCTCAAAAGTTGAATGGTGAGCCAGTAGTTTTTGGTTTTGGGGTCTTGGCATTCCTCTTGACGACGCACTAGTTCTGCATGGGCCAAGTGAGGAAGAATTTGAATTCGAGGGCGAGACATAATCTAGTTCTATCCCTGAGTTTGTTAAACGATCTGCGCCTGCACCCACTTGTTATCACTTTTCTGGTTCTGCGCTGATCAGGATATGTTTTCTAATCAGCATCAGCAGTTACTATCGTTTTACTATCGTTCCTAGGCTTCTAGCGAGGCTGTACGCTTAGAAAATCCCCAGGTAAACAGTACGGCAATCATGGTCAATACAATCCACTCAGGCGGTACTGAATCGGGTTGCAACGCTTTACATAGCAGCCGTAATCCTACTCCTAAAACAGTTAGGTAAGCCGCATCCTGGAGGTAGGTAAAGCGTTCTAGCCATTGCACAAACAAGCCTGCTAAAAAGCGGAGAGTCAAGATACCAATGATGCAACCTGTGAGGACAATCCAGGTGTTATCAGAGATAGCGATCGCAGTTGTAACGCTATCTAGGGAGAACGCTAAATCTGTTAAAGCAATTAAGGCGACTAGCTGCCAAAGCGAACCGGATACTGGTGGTTCAGTAATGGGGTCATTGAAGGCTGAGCTGACGGAAAACTTTGTCCAGAAATGTTTGCCAACTAACCACAGTAAATAAAGCGCCCCCGCTAATTCTACCTGCCAGAATCGAATGACCCAGGTGGCAGTAAAGAGCAAAGCGATCCGTAGGATGAAGGCACCTGCTAGGCCCCAGTTTAAGGCTTGCTGCTGATGTTTAGGGTCGGGTAGTGGCTGGACTAGAGCTGCTAAGGCGACTGCATTATCAGCAGAGAGAACCGTTTCTAAAGCAACTAGGGCCAATAAAACTCCCAACGTATTGGGGGAGAAAGCTATCCCTACAGTATTTGTCACTTGCTCTAACATGCCTGTTTCCTAACTACCTACATCAGCTACTTTTCCCAAATGCCGAGGGAAAATCAGGTTAGTCTTCGATTGGGGCATTGGGTACTTTAGCGTCAATGTTGGCTTGAGATAGGTTAGGAATGGACCAATTTGTTTCACCAGCCCGGAACACTTGCGCGGGATTGACATTGAATTCCAGTAAACCTGTTTCAGGATCATTCTTGGCAATGAGTTGAGTGCCAGGGGTAACTTTGAGCGCCAGAGGTTCAGCCAAGGGTTGATCTCGATTCGCGATTAGAGCCCCACTGGGTAAGTAGACACCATCGCAATTCCAGTCATCATCTGTAATTTTGCCACTGCCTAGATAGTAGAGGGTGCTGGGTTGAGCTGCTTTCTTGGCTTTGTGAGCATAGACTGCCAAAGTCTTACCTGTGTTATTGCGGCATTGCGCCCACTCCGTTGCAGTTTCAAGGATATACTTTTGCAGTTTCAACTCACCGAGTTGTTGCTCAATCTCGTCGGGAGCTAAGCCCGATCGGTTGGGTGCACTTTTAACTTGCAGGAGACTAGCGATCGCCTGGGTTACTTCTGTGTATTCAGGGGTATTAGTGAGTTTGGGTCGGTCTGCCCAAGAAGCAGGAGCAATGACCAAGTTTACTAGCAGTACTAAGGCGACAAGAACGACTTTGAATAATTTCATGGGCTTTACTCCGGTTGGTCTGAAAATTTTTAAGGCTGGGATGGGGAAATACCAAGCTTGAGTGAGGCGATCTATGAGGCGATCGCTGGGGGTGGCATGACTGCAACTCGCTGCAACTTAGAAAGGGAATTTACGTTACCTGCTATCCCAACTAAGTTGATTGCTCTTGATAGAGTTCAGTGAAGACTGGCTGCGAAAAACATAGTCTCACTCTAGGAAGCCTGTTTGATAAAAGCAAACATTCTTTTTTGTTGAGAAGATAACTTGAAGTGATTAATATCTGCAAACACAGCTACGCTTGCCTTCCAGGATGGACATCTTTCATCCTTAGCCCTCTTTTTGGCTAGCATTACTTAAATTTATCGTTTTAAGAAAAAAGAGCATTTGCTTTTATTTCTGGACTGGCTTTATGTTGATAACAAGCTGAATTGCAGCCCATGCCAACAGCTCATACAGAACTCACCCAACTCTTCAATAGGTCAATTATGAGAGCACAACACTCCACCCAACAGGCAACCACGGCTAAAGAAAATAAAGTAATTGAGTTGAGACAGAAAAAAACATACACAGCTTTGCAAGAGATTGAGCAACAACGCTCGCAACCGCAAAAGCTGACCACAGGACAACGAGTTGCTGATAAACTGGCTGCCAAAGTGGGGTCTTGGGGATTTCTGATTGGACAAACGACGATACTCACAGGCTGGGTAACCTTCAACTTGATGCCTGGAGTGCCCCATTGGGATGAACAACCGTTTATCTTGCTCAATTTGGTGTTCTCCTTTGCTTCAGCCTACACCGCCCCAATTGTGTTGATGAGTCAGAACCGTCAGTCAGATGCGGAGCGAGAGAAATCTGAATATGACCGCCAAGTCAACTTAAAAGCAGGATATGACATTGGATTGCTACATGAAAAAATAGATACTCTACAAGCGCAACAATTGAAAGAATTGACTCTGATTGTGAAAGAACAACAGCATAGCCTGAATGAAATGAAATCAACCGTGCTACCTGTCTTGCAGCAACAGCAGCGATCGCTGAACGAACTCAAGGTCAGCATTCTACCCATTGCTCAGCAGCAATTGCAGGAGATCAAGGTGGGCGATGAGCAGTCCCCCAAGAGCAATAACTATTCTGTCTACTTCCCTTTTAATGTTAATTCTATTGAATAAGTTGAATCAGACGTGAAATGAAGACGATCGCTTCATTACATGTACTACCGATAATTTATGACAACTGTTGCATACAACTATTGCGCTTTTGGAACAGACGCTACAGCCTATTTAGAATTAAATTAGGCACAATGTCCCAAAAGTGGGGATAGAACGGTTGAGTATTCTAGAGTTTTCGTTACTGGTTTGGTTGGGATCGTTAATTGCTGGTTTTTTAGGCTCACTGACCGGCTTGGGAGGCGGCGTTGTCATTGTCCCTTTACTCACTTCAGTGTTTGGGGTGGATATTCGTTATGCGATCGGTGCTTCCCTAGTTTCCGTGATTGCCACGTCCTCTGGTGCAGCCTCAACCTATATCCGACAAGGGTTTGCCAATTTACGCTTGGGCATGTTTCTAGAGGTTGCTACGACCATTGGCGCGATCGCAGGTGCATTATTAGCGACCTTTGTTTCAGTTAAAGCCCTGACAGTCATCCTAGCCGTTGTTCTGCTCTACTCGGCCTACCTAGCTCAACAGCCGCGATCGGAGTATGTTGCGAGTGAAGCCGTTGATCCGCTAGTCGTTCAGCTTAAACTCAGTGGCACCTGCCCCACCCCAGACGGCTTAATGGCTTATCAAGCGGCGGCAGTGCCAACAGGATTTGGGGTCATGTTTGTGGCGGGAGTGCTTTCCGGGTTATTGGGCATTGGTTCAGGCGCGCTGAAAGTGTTGGCGATGGATCAAGCGATGCGACTGCCGTTTAAGGTTTCTACGACCACCAGCAACTTCATGATCGGAGTAACCGCAGCCGCCTCAGCAGGCGTGTATTTAGCAAGGGGCTACATCGATCCAGGGTTGTCAATGCCAGTGATGTTAGGTGTGCTGCCAGGTGCCTTTTTAGGCGCAAAAGTGTTGATTGGCACCAAGACGCAAATTTTGAGGATTCTGTTTAGTCTCGTGCTCGTTGTCATGGCCTTGAGAATGGTCTACAACAGCTTGGCAGGAGGGCTTTAGATGCGCGAACTGAATTCAGAGACACAACCAAACTCAAGCGCTAAAGAGTGCAATCCTATCTTTGTGGCTCGTGAGCAAAAACTGGGACAATGGATTAGTTACCTGCTCAGTTATGGAGTATTAACAGCCAGCGCGATCGTTTGCATCGGCGGCATTTGGTATTTGATTCGTCATGGTGGAGAACCTGTTGATTATCACGTTTTTCGAGGAGAACCAGATATCTTCCGTTCTCCTACGGGGATAGTAAAAGCAGTGCTGGCGGGACGGGCAAGGGGGCTAATTCAGCTCGGTCTTCTGCTCCTGATTGCCACGCCGATCGCCCGTGTCATTTTGTCGCTAATCACTTTTCTGCGCTGGCGAGATTTGACTTATACCGTGATCACCTTATTGGTTCTCACGGGATTAATTTACAGCTTTATCGGGGCTTACGCTTGAGACTGCTTGATTCTGAATTTGGTCGTACTTGCGATCGAGGAACTCTTGGATCACGATGGGCGTGTCTGCTGGACTCGGCTCACTGATTAGTGAACCTGGATAGACCACACAATCATGATTGGTTTCGCAAAAGAAGGCGATCGAGTACCGGGTGTTCTGGAGTTGCTGAGCATCCGTAATCCGAACTCGATGGGGAGCTGCGTGTAATGTATCTCCGCTCCAGCGTTGCATTACCTCACTAGCAAGCACCCCAATACAACCCGGAGGGATATCTACAGCAACCCATTCATAGTTGGGAGTGAGAACTTCTAGGCCTCCGGTGGAATCTTGCCAAAGCAGAGTAATTCCAGAGTAGTCTTGGTGGGCTCCCAGGCGAACCGAGCCGACGGTAAAGTGAGGGGCAGGAGGATAATGTAGGAGCCGTAGAGTACTGTTCTGACCATGCTGCTTCACTAAACTATTTGGAGGCTGCTGATAGACTATCTCAAGGGCCGCTAAAACTCGATTAGCCTGTTCCTGAAAGGCATGAAAGATTTTGTAGAGTTGAGCTGTTAGCCTAGCCAGTTCCTCTGGGTGAGGAAGCATCTCTTCTATAGTGCTTGAATCTGCATCGGACTGCTTTCCCCAACGCTGGAGCCATTGAGCATAAGTGCCATTCTCTAGATTGAGATCTAATACTTCTTTGTAATCTTCATTTTCATCGCTGAGTTGCTCCTGCCCCAACGGGAGAAACACACCTTGCCAGGGAGACGATAACTGTTGAGCCAGCGATCGCTTCTGTAAATCGCTGAGGGCAAAAAAGTCTCGCAAGCTATTGAATAAATCATTGTCCTGCATTGCGGGTAATACAGGAACATAGGCCACACCCACCCTAAAAAGCGCATCAAAGAGTTGATAAGCAAACTCTGTCTGAGCAGCGGAGGAATCAGAGAGTAAAGGAAAGTGGGGGATTGCTTTCATAGACTTGCTGGGGGCTGATGGACTAAGGCAAGCGAAAGGATACAGGAGCACTAGGGGCTAGGACAGGCTCCACAATCGCTAAGATTATAGCAAGTCGCGATTTTTTGTTTTAACGCGATCGTATAGTTCATCAATCGTTGCAATAAACGAATGATCCTTTTGCCAAAAGGCGGGAAAGTCTCCCTGCTTTTTGACCAAGATGCCTGAAACGGGACTAGGTGGCAGCACTTCAACAGTTTTTGGGAATGGTTTCTCTCCCTGCCAAAAAGTTTTAGGATTGATCTCCTGTGGCAACGCCGTGAGTTGAGGTCGAGTGTAGTAGGAGGTCACAGACGAAGGCGCACTCGCTTCAGCGTTCAGTTCTGCAATCAGAGCTTGGCCTAAAGGTGATTTGGCTAGCTCTGCATGGAGTTGTTTTCTGGGTAGCCCTCGTAACTCAAATAGGAGAAAGGGATCGCGATCGAGATCTTTGGCAACGCGGTAATAAACCCCAGCCACATGCTTGCAAGGATTCCCCCAATCGGGGCAGGAGCAGTGCGTTTCAAAATCTAATTTTGACTTTGGCAAGAGATGCAAGCCCAGGGTTTGAAAGGCATCCTCGATGTTATCTGGCATCTCATTCAGCAGCAGTTTGGAAA
This sequence comes from Trichocoleus sp. FACHB-591, assembly GCF_014695845.1. Lineage (NCBI taxonomy): Bacteria > Bacillati > Cyanobacteriota > Cyanophyceae > Leptolyngbyales > Trichocoleusaceae > Trichocoleus > Trichocoleus sp. FACHB-591. Next base: position 16,753 of record NZ_JACJPA010000083.1, on the reverse strand, counting down.
TAAAACTGGCTTTAGAAGCAATGTAAGCGATCGCTGCCGCCCATTGCGCCTGACTAATCGGATGGATGACAATCTCAATGTTATAAGTCGGTTCTTTGTAAACGCCAAAATAGGGGTTGACGTTGCCTCGCACTTTCGCGTGAATCACGGAATCAATAATATCGAGTTCGCGGATGCGATTGCTATTGGCATAGGAACGCCCCCGGCTCAAGCGAGCAGGATCGCTGAATTCTTCTAAGGCTTGAATAAACCGATTGCCCCACCAGGTTTTTGAGAGTTTCTTCATGGCTACCTTTAGTCCAACACAGCACTGCGATTCAAAGAAATGAGTTGCTTAAAGGCTTCATTGTCGAGTTCTGTCAGCCAAGACTCATCAGCTCCGACGATCGCGCCCACCAGTTTCTTTTTATCCTCAATCATCTGGTCAATTCGTTCTTCCAAGGTACCGATCGCCACAAATTTATGCACAAAAACATTCTTCTTTTGCCCAATCCGAAAGGCGCGATCGGTGGCTTGGTCTTCTACCGCCGGATTCCACCAGCGATCGAAATGAAACACATGATTGGCTTTAGTCAGGGTAATGCCCACACCGCCTGCTTTGAGTGACAAGACAAACACTGAAGGCTCAGTATTGAGGTCTTGGAACTCGGCAATCATCTGTTCTCGCTTGGGACGAGGGGTGCCGCCATGGAGATAGTAGGTATTGCAGCGGAGGGTGTGTTTGAGATACTTCTCTAGGGCTTCACCAATTTCTGCAAATTGGGTAAATATCAAGAGGCTTTCGCCTTCCGCGATCGCTTCTTGAGTCATTTCTGTCAGTCGCTCTAGCTTGTGCGATCGCTCTGACGTGAAATCGCTGCCGTCTTGCAAAAACTGCATAGGATGGTTACAAATCTGCTTCAGTTTCATCAGGGTGGCAAGAATCAAGCCTTTGCGCTGAATACCTTCTGCCGCTTGCAGTTGCTTCTCCACATCTTTTACCGTGGCTTCGTAGAGAGAGGCTTGTTCCTTGGTAAGGTTGCAGTAGAGTTTCTGTTCCACCTTGTCAGGGAGATCTTGAATAATTGAAGGGTCGGTTTTGACACGGCGCAGAATGAAGGGTTCCACCAGCTTTTTGAGCGTGGCCGAGCGCATTACATCATTGTTTTTCTGAATGGGGATTTCAAAGGATTGGCGGAACTGTGACTCTTTGCCTAAATAACCAGGATTGAGGAAGTTAAAAATCGACCATAGATCGAGCAAGCGGTTTTCGACCGGGGTGCCTGTGAGTGCAAGCCGATATTGCGCTGGCAGTTTGTAAATCGCTTTGGTTTGTGCGGCTTTGGGATTTTTGATGTTTTGGGCTTCATCAATCACAATCCGTCGCCATTTTATTTCCGAGAGCAAGGCAGCATCTTTACGCACCAAGGTGTAAGTGGTGATCACTACATCACAGTTGGCGATCGCGGCTTGAAATTCCTCTTTTTTCTGGAGGCGATCGCTACCATGATGGATGAGCGATCGGAGATGCGGTGCAAATTTCTCGATCTCTTTTTGCCAGTTACCCACCACTGAAGTTGGTGCAATCAGTAAAGTGGGGGGAACAGCTACCGATTTTTTAGACTTTTTGGGCGTTTGTTCTCGCTCTTGCACCAAGCGAGCAATCACCTGTATCGACTTGCCCATGCCCATATCATCGGCGAGGCAACCGTTAAGTCCTAGCGTTTCAAGATAGTGCAGCCAAGCTAATCCGCGTTTTTGGTAAGTGCGTAGGGTTCCTTGGAGCGCTTTGGGATCAGGCAGTATTTCTAAATGGCTTTTATCATTCAGCCTGCTCAGCATCTCTGCCAAGGTTTCGTCGTGATCGACCTCTAGCTCAATCCCATCTTCACTGCCTCCAGACAATCTCATGAAATCAAGCAAACTCAGTTCTGGCTGTTCGTGCTGATGTTTTTTCCAAAACTCTAGCATCTGCTGCATCTTGTCTTGGTCGAGCTGCATCCACTGTCCACGAAATTGCACCAGGGAAGCTTTGGCGTTGACCAACTCTTGCCATTCCTGTTCGCTCACGGGCTTGCCATCGATCGACAGCTCGTAGCGATAATCTACTAGGGTTTCAAAGGAGAAGTAACTCTTACTTTTGTCATCTCCGCCCAACGTGCGACCGCGTGCTTTCATCCGAAGCTTAGTGCGTCGCCAACCCTGGGGAGTCCACCAAGCAGGTACTCTGACCTTGTATCCTGCTGCTTCTAAGACCCAAGCTGATTCTTGCAAAAAGTCAGAGGCTTCGGCGATCGCCAGAGAGATACCAACTGGTTGATCAGTTTCTAAGCCAGCCCAAAGTTGCGGATAAATCCGAGCGGCATAACCCAAATGAATCAGCAAATGCTGCTCAAAGTTGTCTCCAAACTGTTGCATCAAAGCTTTATGTCGCTTGGTGCGGAGCCGCCAGTAGTCCTGTAAGGAAATCTGCACCGAGGGATCTTGGCGTGAAGCAACTTGAAACTCCAGCGTCCAAGCGTCCTCTGGTTTGGCAGGAGACTGGAGCTGAAAACATAAATAAAAAGGAAGATCACTTTGGCTGCGACCAATGCGATCGCGCCAAGTTTTCCACTGCTGATATTGGGTTAGCCCTTCTGGATGTTGCCAGGGATGCCCGGGATGTAAGCAACTGCCTAGCAAGGTATCGTTAATCTGTTTCTCAAAGGCAGCAGAAGTGGGAGTATGGGTGACAATTTCTGCGAGCAGCACCTCTGAGAAATGACACAGCAAGGTCATCTTGTCGTAGAGTTGCGGTGGTTCTTGCGGCTCTGCGCGACCTGCTACACAAACAAAAGGCATGAGTTCTACATAGCGTTCTAATTCCGCTTCATACCGAACTGAGAGGATTTCCCAACCTTGATAAATTTCAAATTCTTCTGGTGGTGTTTTGGTTGTAGTTTGGCTCTTACTCTTGGTGGTTTTAGTGGTTTTGCGTTTACCTTTAGCAGGCGGCTCTGTAGAAGTTAGCGATCGATACTTCAGCGCTGGGATATATTGATCGTGCAGAATAATTTGCTTAAAAAATTGGGTGTAGTGATACCAGAATAGGAGATCCGCACCCAACTGAATCTCAACTAAGTTGTGCAGGGCGATGAAGTGTAGCTCATTCAGCAACTTAATGACATTCGTGACAGAGGCACGGTTGTAGGTACCAGTTTTGACATAGGCTGTGGGACGGTAGCAATCTACTTGCCAGTATTGCCACTGCCATTGCTCCGGTGGCTCCAGTTCTAGGTAACGAGCTAGCTCTGGAGAAGGGCAAGGTTGATCTCCTACAGTGGGCAGCACGAAATATTTAGGCGCGATCGCCGTTTCAAGTGTTTGGTAGGCAGCAGACTTAATGCCCAAGGATTCGGTGAGAAATGTTGCCAGCTTCTCTTGTGGCAGATGATTTAAGTGGAGCAGTGGAACTGTCTTACGCTGTCGGAGTGTATCTGTGGTTTCAATCCACAGATGAAATCCACCGCTCTGAACGAAGCTCGCTGTCTCTTCTGGAATCCAAGTGCCATGAAGAATATGCATCGCAGCTACTCGCAACACCCTTGACTTGATCTTGCCTCCATTAAATCAGATTCTTCCAAAGAGCGTTGCTTAATTTAGCTCCCCTTCCCTGCTAGGGAAGGGGCTGGGGGTTAGGTCTTCTACAATTCACCTGTTGCTAGCATCTGAATCAGGCGAGGCGCACTGGGATCAAAGCCTGCCATATCCCAGGAAAGTGGATCTTGGGGATCAAATAGGGAGATTTGGTAGGGAGCCAAGGTGATATACACCGCCTTTACGTTAGGATTCACCTTGCGGCGATATTCCGCTAGCGCTTGGCTAGGGTGCTGTCGCCCTGCCCAGCTTTCGCAATCCGTCCAGAAGCAAACGACATCTGCTTTGAACTTGTGCTTAATCATCCAGTCGTAAGCTACCGAGGCATCAGTGCCACCAAAATTTTGGTTGTTGGCTTTAGCGATCGCAGAACTAAATGAATCTTGAGCAGAGATACTCAAGTCTCGGAAATTCTCTGCGAACCCCCGAATCACATAGTTCTTCTCAGCTTTAGCTGTGGCAAGCGCCATTGTGGTAGCAATCTCACAACAGGTTAGACCAATGGAACTCACGCTGTAGTAAGACATAGAGCCAGAAACATCGATTGCATGGAGAAAGACTTTTCCAGTCGGTTGCAGCACATTAAAGGAGAGTTCTAACGCCTTTTCCAAGATGTCTACAATCCGAGGGATCGGTTCCCATGTTTTCTGGCTGCGACCTAACTTACCGCCTGACTGGTAAGTTTTCAGCGCTTTGAGAACATCAATGGGATGGATACGACCTTTACGGAGATGATCGCGACTGTTGAGGACTTTCTCCACTTTGTCTAGATTTTTGCGGTGATCAGAACGAAGAACCCCCAACTCTGTCAAGGAACCTAGATTCCGCAACATGGCTCCAATCGGCATGTCATTGAACAAGAGCTGCCAAGCCTGCTTATCCATTTTGCCAACAGGTGCGGCCATTTCGTGAGTTAAGCGGCCTTTCGCGATCGCCTCATGAGCCTGCTCTGGGTGCCGCTTTAGCCACTCATACCACCAAATTTGTGACAGAGCCTCTGAGGGAGCGGCTTTAGGTAGATTCTCCCAACCTTGAATCACCCATTGAAACAACTGGTTATGTTCTTCAGTTGGGGGCTTAACGTGGAATAGACGCAGCGCATCTCGATGTGAGAAGCCTTGGCGCTGTTGATATTTCAGTAATTGATACGCCAATTCTTTGACGTTCTCTCGTGCTAGCCAACGTTGACCCGCTGCTCGGACAATCTTGCCAAATCCCCGCGCTGACTTGGTATAGTTCAGCCACTCATAGAAATGGCTAGCCGTCCGCACCACCTTGGGAAAGATTTTTTGGAATGCCTGTTTCGCTTCCGGTGCTTCCCCCATCGAGAGCAGCACCAGGGCAAAAATCGGCGCACTGTTATTGATGGCACGACCATCCGAGGCATAGACAATTTCAGCCGCAACTCGCTCCGGATTCTCTGCGATCGCTTGCTCTAAGACATCCACAAACTCGTTCGTCAGTTCTTGTTTTCCGGCGTAGTAAGTGCTCTGGGCGGTACCAATCAGCAAGCAACGTCGCAGATTCTGCCACAACCCCGCTTTGAACATGTACCCCCCAGAGCGCCCCTGGATCATTTCCTTTTCGCGTCCAGGAATGAGTTGATTTTGTGGCGTGCGAGCTTTGTTTTGAGCAAAAAATTTGTAGTTCATAGTCTTCTACATCTCTGGCCCGATTGGGCAAATTGGGAAATTGACAGAACGGGAATTGCACCCGCATCTCCGGCGATTAAGGGGGACTTCGTCTACAGCGATAACCCTAAATCTGCGGCCCGTGAGGGCAAAAAGTGGTGCTTTACTGTTAAGCGACCTGCCAGTGTGAATAGAGAAATTTTGAGTTTGGTGTGGTGGGGCAGGAATCGAACCTGCGATCGCGCGTTAACCGATAACCCTCATTCGTCGGCCCTTACGGACAAGGTTGTGAACAAGGACATACTCACGCTGCTTTACCACTTAGCTACCCGCCACATGTAGGCTTAGAGTTTGGTGTAGCGGCGCGGGGGTTGCACCCGCATCTCCGGCGATTAAGGGGGTGTCGATTTTCAAGCGATAACCCTAAATCTGCGGCCCGTAAGGGCAAAGTTGGTGCTCTACTGTTGAGCTAGCCGCCACATGTAAAGTTGTTGGATTTTGTTGGATTTTGTTGTTTAACTTCGTTGTGAATTCATCATTCTTGCTGCCTCTTTGTCTTGGATGAATCCAGAATAGGCGGATGAGATTCCCCCAGGCGAATTACAGAGTGAACCACTCAAAATGCAATCAAAACAATGTTTTGGAAGCTAAGGGAGGTAGTAGAACCTGGGGGATTCCCCTAGCTTTTAGAAAAAATATGGGATAAAACCGTAGAGCAATCTGGGAGGTCAGAGCTTTCTGATCACCCCTTAAGCGCTGGTTGTTCTACCAATGGCACGCCTGAGTTATGGCCCGGAAGTGAAGAAGCGATCGCAGCAGTTGTTGGCGGTGTTGTTGGATTACGCCAATGATGAGCTGGACTGTGATGAGGGGACTTTGGATGGGTTGCGATCGCAGATTCAGGCGCATTGGCAGACGGAACAGCGGTTGGTGGTGCGGACAAAAGTGCGGTTTTTGGAGGCTTTAACCAAAGTTGCGACTGCCCCTTTAACCGGAGAACAGATTAAGGAAGCCTTGCGACGGTTGGAGGATTTCCTGGAACTACTGGAGGATAATCGCCCAACTCGCGGTGGATCGGAAACTTGGCATTTCACCTTGAGGCTGTGGCATCCTCGACGCGATCGCAAGGCCAACTTAGAGCGATTTGAGCAGGAGTGGGAGCAGCGGCGGTCTCAAAAGTCGAAGCAGTCTACTCAGAAAAGCACAACTCAGGATGCAGAAGTCGCAGTTGTAGAGGCAAATGGTGATGCGTCCGAAACGGATATGTGGTGGCAATGGTGCCGAAAGGTTTTGGAGGCACAACAGTATCAACGACTCACAACCAATCCGCTAACAATAGGAGATGGCGTCGCGTTTGAGTTGGATGAAGTTTATGTGCCGCTAGGGTTAGTGGAGCGCAAGCAACAGGAGCGGCAAGATACAGAGGTGAGGGCAGATCAAGGCTCGAAACTTTACGAGGCGGAAGAGGGAGATACAGCTCAATTTGCTCTAGAGCAATTTTTAGAACAGTTGCAGCAGACCGGATTGGCGAAGCGAATTGCGATCGCCGGAGAACCAGGGACGGGCAAAACCACATTGCTGCAAAAAATTGCCCGTTGGTTGTTGGAACAACAAGCTTTGCCGATATGGATCTCCTTGGCAGATTTGCAGGGAGCTAGCCTAGAGCAGTATCTACTACAAGATTGGTTGAAAGCAGCAACTCGCAAAGTCACGGTTTCAACACAGTTACAAGAAGCCTTAGGAGCGCAGTTTAATCAAGGGCGAGTGTGGCTGTTACTGGATGCAGTGGATGAGATGGCAACGGAAGCAAGTTCTGCTTTGGCGGCGATCGCGAAGCAATTACGCGGTTGGGTTGCAGATGCCAACGTGATTCTTACCTGTCGTCTCAATGTCTGGGATAGTGGCAAAAATGCGCTAGAAACCTTTACCACCTATCGTAATCTCACGTTTAGTCATGGAGATGCTGCCAGTGCAGATCAGGTAGGACAATTTATTGAGCGTTGGTTTCATCAACACCCCACATTGGGCGATCGCTTGCAGGCAGAACTCAATAAGCTGGAGCGACGACGGATCAAGGATGTGGTGAAAAATCCGTTGCGATTGGCTTTGCTTTGTCGAGCTTGGTCACTCAGCCAAGGGACTCTACCTAGCTCGAAAGCAGCGTTATATCAACAGTTTGTCGATACTATCTACGAGTGGAAGCAAGATCGCTTTCCCACGACTTTGGCTCAACGCTGGCAACTGAATCAAGCCTTGGGGCATCTGGCTTTGCAGGGATTGGCTCAAGCAAAGACTAAGTTCCGATTGTCTCAGTCGTTTGTGCAGCAAGTCTTTAGAGAACAGTCCTTAGAGTTGCTAGATCTGGCTCTCAATTTAGGCTGGTTAAATCAAGTAGGGATCTCTACTGCATCCGGAGAAAAGATCTACGCCTTTTACCATCCTACGTTTCAGGAGTATTTTGCGGCGCAAGCGATCGCTGATTGGCGTTGCTTTCTCCCTGCAACTGCTGCCAACTTAACGGTAGATCTAGAAGCATCTCCGCTCGTCTTTGCCTCCAAGTGGCGAGAAGTGATCTTGCTGTGGTTAGGACGCTCCGATATACCTGTTACAGAGAAGACCGCTTTTCTGCAAGCCCTCACAGCATGGGAGGATAGCTGTGGCGGGTTCTATCACTATCAAGCTTATTTCCTCGCAGCCGCAGGTTTTGCAGAGTTTCCCGAATATCCTGATGCAGAGTCTATCTTTGCTCAGTTGCTGCGATGGCGGTTTGGTGAGTTCGACTCTCAGGAGCATTGGCACTGCTACCCATTTCCAGCACAAGAGGGAGCGAGAGTGGCATTGCTGCAAAGCGATCGCACCCACGCAATCGCGGCGTTAGAACAATTTATTCAATCTACCTCCAATTTCTTTGCCCGTTGGAACGCCGCCTATAGTTTGGGCAAAACTTTTGATCCAAGCAATCCAGTGGCGATCGCGGCAATCACACAGCTCTTACAAACGCTACAGAGTGAAGCGCTGCGGCTGCAAATTAGTGAGAGTTTAGGCAGAGTTGACCCTGGCAATGCTTTGGCGATCGCGACCCTAATAGAACTCATTGCCACGACCCAACAAAACACGCTGCGGCGGAAAGCTGCCTACGCCCTCGGCAAACTTGATCCAGGCAATGCGATCGCCATCACCACTTTACTCAACCTGATCAAGTCAGCTCCAGAGGAGGTTTTATGTCTGCAAGCAGCAGAGAATTTATTGCAGTTAGATCCAGGGAATGCGATCGCTACCCAGTTCATCCAAGCGCATCGAAAACCTGCACCATTCCCCAAGCCACAGCGCAAGACTAAATCCCAAGTGCAAAGAGATCCAGCCCAAGCGATCGCGTCTTTGGAACAGCGCTTGGCAGCGGCGACGGATGCTTCTACCCAGCGGCGGTTGGCCTGTCAATTGGGGCATCTACAGCCAGGACACCCTCAAGCAGTTGAGATGTTGCTGCAACTGTTGCAATCTCAACGTTCTACGACTCTCTATCGCCGCATTGGTGAGAACTTGAGGGAGGTTCTCCTGCAAGAACAATTACCAATGATTGTTTCTACTCTGAGACGTTTTGGCTCTGCAACTCAGACAGATCTGGCCAAAGACAAGCCCAAGGAAAAACCTTCTTCTCAAGCCCAGGAGTGTTACAAGCTGCTTTGGTATTGCGCCCAACAATTACCTTATGCCGCTTTTTATACGGCTTGGCATCTGAAGTAAGACTGGAGGCTAAATTCTAGGCGACGCACCAAGGAAGATGTAGTGTAAAGGCGATCGCGTCGTCCTTCTTAGCCACCTCAATAGTGCCTTGAATTTGTTCTACTCGCTTCTTGACTAAGGCTAGTCCTAGTCCTGTGCCACCGTGTTTCCAAGGATCATTGCTACGAATGCGGTAAAACTTGTCAAAGATGTAGTTGAGTTCTTTATCAGGAACTTCTATTCCTGAGTTGCTCACTTGCAATTCTAAGTTTGTCGCTGTTGCCTGGGCTGAGATGGTGATGCTTCCCTGGGGAGGAGTGTATTTGTAAGCATTGTTGAGCAGTTCGCTCAGTATCCGTTCTAGGTAGGAAAAATCGGTTTCTAGTGGGGGAGTTGAGGTGGGATCGCAATTTGTAGGCATTGTTGTTGCTGGCAAATTCGGTCGGTAAAAGGCTCGATCACTGGGATAATCCATTCGCCTAGATTCGCGATCGTTAGTGCTAAGGGGTCGATATTCGCATCAAGACGCGCTAAATCTAGCAGATCATTAATGAGTCGCATCTCTCGCTGGCACTCATTGCGAAGGATTTGAAGATAATGGGTTGCTTTTGCTTTGCCTATTTCTGGCTGCTTGAGGGTGATTTCTAGCAGTTGAATTGCCATTCTGATGCTGGTCAGTGGTGTGCGTAATTCGTGGGAGACTGTGTTCAGGAAATCATCCTTTAGATGACTTAAGCGCTCTAGCTCTTCAACTTGCTGTTGCGCTGCCTGATAGAGACGGGCTTGACGAATCGCGATCGCACATTGATTGGCAACTTGGTGTACCAGGCCAATTTCTGGTTTAGTAAATGCTTCTGTGGATTGCTTAAATAGCCCCAAGTCTCCTATTATCCCTTGGTCATCTGCAATGGGACAGGCCAACATTGCCAAATCAGAGGTGGCATCAACCGGACAAAATTGAAAACCTTGATTTTGCAAAAGTTGGCGATATTCTTCCGCAGAAACCGTCATCAGAACTATGTGGCCTGGAAAAGATAGTAATGAGTTTAGAGCCGTATCAGTAGAGGTGAGTTGGAGAAGTACACCCATTTAGAATTGCTACATGTTGGATTTCAGGGTAGTTGAACTAACTCAAAATTCCATATAAGTTAATGCGAGATTGCGTTAACCACCTAATACTAAAATTTAGCTTCATCCTAAATAGGTAGATCTGAAAAATTTATTGTTGATCCAGATTGCTACGGCTAATTTTTGCTGAGGATTCAAAAGCATATTTAGTTATTGCTTGATTAAAAACAGATTAAAACACCAGATTTTTTATGATTTACTTCAACGAATTTAGGAATTTTGAAATAGTAAGAGCTATTTTTCGAGAAGTAGTCTAAGCTGATCAACAGAGACAAAAAACTAGGTGAATACGTGGCTGACATTGTTGATACTGCCGTTAATGCTGGTTCATTCAGCACCCTAGTTGCCGCAGTCAAGGCTGCCAATTTAGTCGATACACTTAAAGGTGAAGGTCCATTTACAGTCTTTGCACCGACCGACGAAGCATTTGCTAAGCTTCCCGCAGGAACTGTAGATGCACTACTTCAAGATGTGCCTAAGCTCACAAAAATCTTGACCTATCATGTCGTCTCTGGAAAAGTGATGGCAGCGGATGTCACTAAGCTGAAGTCAGCGACTACCGTTGAAGGTTCAGATGTAAAAATTGATGCTTCCAGTGGTGTCAAAATTAATGATTCCACAGTCACAACTCCCGATGTTGCTGCTGATAATGGCGTCATTCATATTATCGATACTGTGCTAATTCCTGCATAAGCGATCGCTTAAATAGCTAAATAGCAAGTTTAGATAGCGAGTACTATCTAATTCTGGGGCAGTAACTTCCAAAGGGTTGCTGCCCCTATTTTTTTGCCACCACTCTACGCATAGGTAGAGACCGAACTGAACCAAACTCTGCCGCAGGCAAGAATAGCTTTCTCTCTTGTGATAGTTCGGAAAGTCCTAGGTGATTCGATAACTTATAAATGTGTTCAAGATTCATTGCATCAAATTTAGAACGTTTATTTAGAAACCATAGTTTTTAAGAAAGGAGAACAAAGATGAATATTTTGGCTTGGATCGTATTAGGTTTAATCGCGGGTGCCATTGCTAAAGCTATCTATCCTGGTAGTCAGGGTGGCGGTATCCTCGGCACAATGTTGTTAGGAATTATTGGTGCCTTTGTGGGTGGTAGCCTCTTTAGCTTCCTCACGACAGGATCGCTGGCCTTAACTTCGGCTGGCTTAAGCTTAGGTGGTATTTTGGTTGCTGTTTTAGGCGCGATCGTGGCTCTCTTTATTTACTACGCTGTTAGTGGCCGTCGTGGTGTCTACTAAACTCTAATTTGATACGGCTAGAGTTTGAGATCTGGTTTTTGTTAAATAGTTTCTGAGAAATTCGAGCCTCTGCGACTGACGCAGAGGCTTTTGCTTGCTTACGAAGCGAGGGGAAAAGCTGCCGCGATCGCCCACCCAAAGAACAACGCACAGCCTAAAGCATAACCCCAAGTATTGTTGAGTAGAGCTGCCACATAAGCAAAGAGAGCCATAAACAGTGGAAACAGAGGCAGCAGGATATAGAGAAAACCCAGTTGGGGAGAAAATTGCAGCATCAGAAAAATTCCTATGACTAGGGCAATGCTCTGACCCAACCACCATACAATTCGGGAACCACCTGAAATATCCTGCTGAGCCATACCAGAGGCTAAAAACCACGGTAAAAACCCCAGGGCTAGCCAAGGCCAAAGGGCTAAGCGAGTCGGAATGAGCCACCATTGCAACCAGACGAGTTGAGCCATCAGGCCAAAGCCAATCCACAAGAGAGCAAAGACCGAGAAACCTAACAGCAGAGCGCGAAGCGTCGGTCGCGGAAATTGAGTTAGCAGTCCTAGCCAGAGAATTCCTGCAATGCCAAACCACAGCGCCACTGCTCCTCCGACTTGCACACCCCCCAGTGCTGATAAGTTTTTCCCGCCTCCTAGCAACGGGATGGTGCCGCTGGCTGCCAAAGCCGAAACCAGCAAGCTACCCCAGCGCCGAATCGGCGATCGCACCTGAAATTTACTAACTTGGCTCAACGCGGGGCTCGACCCTGCAAAAGATGGCAATATCGCTCCCATCGCGAGCAACCAACCTAGGAGATGCAACCCGTACCAAGCCATGCGTCGATCTATATATAGACTGGAGCTTTGACGACCAAAGGTGGCATCCAGCCAACGCAACACGGCTTGGTGACTCGCCTGACGAAACAGAATTGTAATGTGTTCGGCTTTAGGAATCAGCACGAGCGATCGCCCTTGTCCTGCTGCTAAGTTCTCATTTTCTCCACCTGCTCTGTCTAGCAATCGTTCGGCATTGGCTATGAAGCCACCTTCCCAACTGCCTGCCTGGAGTTGTAAGTTTCGGGGTGATTCGGGTGTGACTTTGGCTCCCGTAGGGGAGATCGCTACAGTAGCGGCAAAGCGATCAGCTTGTTGAATGCCAGCCGTCATTACAGATCCGCTGCCCATTGAGTGACCCAACAGTGCCAAGCGAGTTGCATCGATCTCGGGCTGAGCCATCAGCGCCTCATAAGCTACTTGTAAATCTGCTTGCAAAGAATCACGCTGGGGTAGCGTACTGCCACCATGTCCAGAGAAATCCCACAGCATCACTCCATAACCAGCATGCGCTAATACATGCCCATAGCCCAACATTAGTTGCTTAGAACCCGCAAAGCCATGAGCAATCAGCACTCCAGGAACACGAGTCTGGTTTTGTGGAGCCAGATAAATTAGGGGCACATCGCTCCGCGCTATCTGACGCACTACTAAACCACTCCGCGCACCCATGACGCCCACCCAAGCCAGTCCAATCATCAGCAAGGCCAGAGCTAAAACAACCCACCGCTTTCGACTCATCACATTTTTTAATTAGAGCGCCTGTTCCGCCAAACATCTTAAACGAGGTTTAGGCTTCAGTGTCAGCATTGGGCAATCGGGCAGCATTTGGGTCGATGGATTTCTACGACTTAAGCCCCACTGGAAGATCTGTCTTCTTAGAGAGGTTATAGACAGGTTGGGTCTTGCACGATCAACGTAGAACTTTTAAAGCGTTTTACTGTTGTGTTTAAGGGAAAACCAAGATGATTAGTAATCTTTTAACGCTGGTCGCGACTGCATTGAGTTTGCTGGTGGTTGATTTAGCCGTTCCTGGCGTTGATATCGCCACCTTCCCGGCTGCTTTAATTGCGGCGATCGCGATCGGTCTAGTGAACGCTGGTGTCAAGCCTGTTTTAAGCGTGCTCTCCCTGCCTCTGAATTTTGTCTCCTTAGGGGCTTTTTCGCTCGTTGTGAACGGTCTTTGTTTCTGGCTCTCATCCGTCTTAGTTCCCGGATTCAGAGTCGATGGTTTGATTGCCTTCTTGCTCGGTCCCGTGATCCTGTCTTTCGTCAGCACTTTCATGAATCGATACTTTGCTGAGAGAAGTGTGGATCTAAAAACCGAAGTTTAGTTTTTACCGCTACACGCTGGCTCTAAATTTGCCCTGGCTGGATCTACCCAGCCTTGGTGATGAAATAGCCCATTCGACGGAGTATTTCGAGCGGTGGGTTTAGGAGAATACAGACAAAACAAATTTAACAAACGGAAGGAATTCTATGAAACTGGTTCGCATTCTTGCAGGTATTTTGGTGCCTCCTCTAGGCATCTTCCTGACTGTGGGAATTGGCCCCACTTTGATCATCAATATTGTGCTGACTTTGTTGGGTTGGTTGCCTGGCAGCATCCATGCAATTTGGGTCATTCTGAAGCATGATGAGCGTCTCAACCGTCAGGAAGGCGTTTATTAACTGTTTCGATAATTCCTTGTGATTGCGGGTGATTTCCTTAAGATCAAAACTTTAAAGCAACGTCCAGGGGGGGCGTTGTTTTTATTTGATAAAAAATCAAAGTATTTAGGACAACACACTTATGTCGGAAGAACCGCGTTTAGAAGAACAAGTACTGGCTCAAGTCGTGGAAGCGGGGTTGACTAGCCAATTAGATGCCGTGGACGCGATCGCGGTAGATGTACGCACTGATCTAGGAAAAATTGTGCAGGGACAGGCCAAGCAAGTTTCTGTGACAGGTCAAGGACTGGTGGTGCAACCTGATGTCCGGGTGCAAGAGCTAGAGGTGCATACGCAAGGAGTAGCTATTAACCCGCTAAGTGCGCTGTTCGGCAAGCTCAAGCTAGATCATCCCGTCGATACAACGGTTCGAGTTGTGCTGACAGAAGTAGACCTCAACCAAACTTTGAACTCGGATGCCCTCAAGCAATATTTGTCTCCTTGGGATCTGAATGTAGACGGTCAAATGGTGACGGTGGAATTGCAACCGCCTATGGAGATTCAATTGTTGAGCGGCGGCAAAATTCAATTTATGGCCAATGTGGTGCGAAATGAGAACGGTCAAGAACAGCGAACTAGATTTTCGGCTGTAATATACCCTCGAAACGAAGAGCGGCCTGTTTTATTAGAAGAATTCCGTTGTCATCCCGGTCAAGGATTACCCTTTGGACTGACTTTTGCCTTCTTCAAGAAAATGAAAGAGCTGATGGAGTTGCCCTACCTCAAATGGGAAGATATGGTGGTGCGAGTTCATCAGTTGGAGATTCAAGAAGGTAGTCTAGTGTTACAACTTGAAGCTCACGTTGGTCAAATCCCCTCCTTTGGAAATGATGCCGTATGAAATTTGTTTCTGACCCGCCGATCGCTGACAAGATTCGCCAAATGCAGCAGCGAGTTCGGTGGCAAGATCCATTGGTGCTGGAGCGAGGAATTGATCAAACTCGGTTGGTCATTGAGGATGGAGGAGCGGAAGATACAGATTTCTCTTTTTTAGTGGTGGGGGATAGTGGATCTGGAGAACATCGCGGCCATAGTCCTCAACGGCAAGTAGCAGAGCAGATGCTGGCCCAGCAAGAGAACTCTCGTTTTGTGTTGCACACAGGCGATGTAATCTATTTGGTGGGTGCGAGTGAGTACTATCTGAAGAATTTTATTGAGCCGTATCGTGAGTTTCTAGTCGGGGGGGAGCGACCAGAAAAAATTCCTTACGATCGCATGGTGTTCAACTTTCCTTTTCTTCCTACTCCTGGCAATCATGATTACTATGACTTACCGTTAGCCTTGGGTTTGCTGGTGCAGGCAACCTTGCCCTTTCGTCGCTTACTGCAATCCCACTTAGACTTTGATATTGGTTGGCGCGGTTCTGGGCAAGGCAAGGTATATGCTCAGGCATTTTTAGATTGCTTAAATCGACTCGGTTCGCCTCAAGCGATCGCTCAACATTTAGACACTCATTACACCGCAAAAACAGATACAGGTTTATCTCTCCGTTACGATCCGGGGCAGTTTACGCGATTGCCGAATCGCTATTACACCTTTCGCTATGGCGGCATCGATTTCTTTGCGCTTGACTCTAATACATTTAATGCACCGCTCCCTTTACCCACGACAGGAGAGGGCAGAGCTTACCGCCATGTCTTAGAAAAACAACGAGATGAATTAGAGCAGCAAAAACAACAAATCCTAGCGACTTCCACGACACTGAAGCCTAACCAACCGGAAGAAGCTGAGCGCCTAGATGACATGCGCACTAAGTTGGAGCAACTGGAAGAAGCAAAGTTAGATATTGAAAAACAATTAGCAGCCGACGAAACTGTAGTTGTAGATCAGGAGCAACTGGATTGGCTGAAACAACGACTGATTGAGTCTTGGCACACAGAAGCAGTGCGGGGACGTGTGCTCTATTTCCACCATCCTCCTTATGTCACCGAGGCAACCAAATGGCACCAAGGTCAAACCTTAGCGATTCGTCACCGCTTGCGCCAAGTTTTGGATGCAGTAGCGGCTGAGCTAGGGCCGTTGCCTGATGGTGCTCCCTTGGTAGATTTAGTTCTCAATGGACACGCTCACTGCTTGGAATACCTCCGCACCCTGGACACAGGTCATGCCGATTCTCATCTCAACTGGATCGTTTGTGGAGGCAGTGGTTTTAGTCTGCGTCGCCAGAGAGAGGAAGGGCCAGAACTGCAAGAGTCTATCAGCACTATTGCTAGCCCTGATGATCGTTTGGTAGCGCGATCGCTGCTCTATGTAGGCAGAACTGGAGCTGGCACTCAAAAGCGACGACCTTATTCTTTTTTGCGGATCGATGTCAAAGCAGGTAAACCGCCGCAGTTCGTGATTCGACCTTACGTGTCGGAGCGGGTGCAACGGAAATGGAAGAACTACGCGATCGAGCCTTTTACGATCTGACTTTTACACTATTCCTGGGTAGGGCTAAAAGTCTGGGTGTTGCATAGTTGCAGGACAGTTGAAGTGGATAAGGGCAATTCCTTGGGGTTGTCCTGATATTAAGCGGCCAGCATCAGACCTGGCGCTACAGTTTTCATCCCACACGAGCAAAGCTCGTCTCATTTCAATATCGAGAATCTTTCAATGAGATTCATTTAGAGAATGCAAGTCTTACTAAAAGACAGAGTAGATCGGCAATAGTAATAGCCTTTTGATTCAGGGTCCAGGTTGGGTTATCTAGAAGGCTCATGCTAAGAAGGAAAACTCAGATCTTGCACCAAGGCTTAAAAGGTGGCAGAAAGGGCGTGAAACTAATAGACCGCAAGAACAATGGACATTCTTGCCCACGCCCAAGAACTAATCTATCACTTGCTCGATGGGATGCCGACTCCCTACCAACGTCAAAGCCTGCAAGCTTTGC
>NZ_JACJPA010000082.1:0-24333 GCF_014695845.1 Trichocoleus sp. FACHB-591 | reverse complement strand
CCTAAGGCTGAGTGGCTATGACTAACCGCTTGAGCCGCTAACCGAAAAGCATTCGCGGCCCGATTCACCACCGAGCGAGTCTGAGAACTCAGCGACTTGCCTCCGGTAATCCGAGCGACAGCCCACTTGCTCACTCACCTGGGTACGGCTATTCCCTGCATGCAGTAGTTTGACCGCGCTCAATCGTTGGCGCATGTACTGTTGCTGGTTGCGGTAGTAAAGTCTCTGCCACTCGTCTGCATCAAAAGGCTGGGCTCGAAGACTTGAGTTCGATTCATGGCGACTCCCTAGCCTTTTCTCGATCTTACGATGGGAAGGGAGTAAGTCTAGGTATTGTGGCTTAATTTATCACGATAAACGTTACGGAGTAGAGAGAAACTGTTAAGCTGCAATTTGAGAGACCGGGTTTCTTTGTTGAGAGTTTATAAGTTCCATGCGTAGAACCTACGATTTGCACGTCGTTGAAACGCGCCCCCTATTGAGTCCAGCCTTTATTCATAGCGAATTGCCAATCACTGAAGAAGTGTCTACTTTGGTGGCAGAAACCCGCGATCGCATCCGCAATATTCTACAGGGAGAGGATCAACGCCTACTCGTAATTGTTGGTCCCTGCTCAATCCATGATGTGGATGCAGCCTACGAGTATGGCCAAAAGTTGCTCAAGCTGCGGACAGCGCTACAAGACCAGCTTGAGATCGTCATGCGCGTTTACTTTGAGAAACCCCGCACTACGATTGGCTGGAAGGGCTTAATCAATGATCCCCATTTGGACGGCAGCTACGACATCAATACGGGTTTGCGTCAGGCGCGGAAATTGCTCCTAGAGCTGGCTAAACTGGGCCTACCTGCCGCCACAGAATTGCTTGATCCCATCACTCCGCAGTATCTAGCAGACCTGATTTCCTGGACCGCGATTGGGGCACGCACCACCGAAAGCCAAACCCACCGAGAAATGGCTTCTGGGCTCTCTATGCCTGTGGGTTACAAGAATGGTACCGATGGCAACTTGGGCGCTGCGGTGAACGCGATGCTCGCAGCCAATTCTCCTCATCATTTTTTAGGGATTAGTTCCCAAGGGCTAGCGAGTATTGTCACTACAACAGGCAATCCAGATGGTCACCTGGTCTTACGCGGTGGCAAGCAAGGACCCAACTACGACACGGCTTACATCGAGAAATCGGCCAAGGAACTGAGCAAATACAAGCTCAACCAGCGCATCATGATTGATTGCAGTCATGGCAACTCTAACAAAGACTATACTCGTCAACCCTTGGTTTCGCAGGATATTGCGGCTCAGGTGAAAGCTGGCTCTCCTCACATTATGGGGATCATGATTGAGAGTCATTTGGTGGCGGGTAGTCAACCGATTCCCGATGATTTGTCTCAACTCACTTACGGTCAGAGCATTACCGATCCCTGTGTAGACTTAGGCACGACTGCGGAAATGCTAGAAAATCTGGCAGAAGCGGTGAGTCGGCAAACCGGAGGAGTTCCAGTCGCCTAGATTGGTCAATTCTGTAACCAATTTTGTAACCGGACTCAAGGGTGGGTTGCAGAAGGCTAGTTTAGGAGGGTAATGAATGACTCTCTTACTTCTGGTGCTTCCAATGATGCGTTTCACTTCAAATTCTTCAGCAGCCAAGCAACCTCAAAAGCTTTTGTCGTTGGCTCTGTTGGGTGCCGTCATGTTTGGTGCTGTTTCTACACCAGCAGCAGTGGCACTGCCCCACCCTTCCCAACCCCTGATTGCCCAACTTAAGCAAGCCCAAGCTGCTAAAGCTAAAACTCGTTTGCCCCAGATGGTGATGCGGCGAGTTAAACAAGATTTAGTTCAACGCTTTGAGTTGCGATCGCGCGACTTGAAAGTAGTCAGCTTTAGCCGAGAAACTTGGGGAGATAGCTGCTTAGGGCTGGCCCAACCCAATGAGCGCTGCGCGATGGCAACGGTAGAAGGTTGGCGAGTTGAAATGACCAATGGTAAAGAGAATTGGGTCTACCGCACTGACCTGAAAGCTCAAGTGATCAGGATAGAAACTCAAGATCCCTCTGCTTTGCCGCCTCAAGTGGTCGATCGCCTGTTCGAGACCATTGCCCAACAAACTCGCGTTCCTGCTTCTAGCTTGCGCGTTCTAGAATCTAAAGCTGCCACCTTTGACGGCTGCATGGGTATTTATGAACCCGGACGAGCTTGCACAAGAATTGCAATTTCTGGCTGGAAAGTGATTGTGGCGGGCGATCGCCAACAGTGGGTCTACCATGTAAGCGAAGATGCTTCCCGCATTGCCCAAAATGCTACAGCTAGCGGCAGTCGAGGCGAAGTCTTTACTTCTTTCATCCCTGAAGGAAACGAACCGCCTGCGCCAATCGGTGAGAATGTAGTGTTTCGCCTCAGCGTTTCCGGTGGTTTGACTGGAAGCGTAACTGATACTTACCTCACCGCCGACGGGACGCTCTACAGCCAAACTCGAGGTCCTAATTCTCCGACCTCTGGACCCAAGGTGATGAAGCGTTTGTCTCAACAACAACTGAGTCAGTTTCAACAGGTGCTAGAGCAGCAAAGAGTCCCTAACATGAATGGCTTGAGATTCTTCACCAGCGCTGCTTTTGCTGATTACCCCACCTCAACTGTGCAAGCAATGGGTAGCACCTTTGAATATATCGATATTGACAAGGAAGGTTTGCCTCAAGCTCTGCAAGCCCTGATTCAAGCTTGGGAAAAACTGTAGTGGCTAGCGAGCCAAAATGAAATAGATTAAGGGTGCTAATGCCAAGGCTGGTAAGAAGGACGCGACACGAACTTGGGCAATCTCTAACAAGTTTAAAGAGATGCCCAAGATCATCAGCCCTCCCACGCCTGTTACCAACAGCACACGGGGATCGGTGGCGGGATCGGGGAGAGACTGAGCTAGTAGACCTGCTGCTAGTGATAGACCCCCTTGATAGACCAAAATGATCAAGGTAGAGAAGCCCACACCAATACCAAAACTGCTAGTGAAGGCGATCGCGGCTAACCCATCCATTGTCGCTTTCAAGGTCAGCAGAGTGTTATCTCCGGTGAGACCATTGTTGAGACTGCCAATTAATGTCATGGGTCCCACACAAAACAAGAGGCTAGCGGCGACAAAACCATCGGTAAAGCCACCCCCACCCTTAAAGCGTTGCTTCAGCCACTCTCCTACTGCCGTCAAGCGTTCTTCTAGCTGCCACCACTCGCCTAACAGCCCACCCAAGGCGATCGCCAATAATGCTAAAACCACACCATCAATACGGCCTGCTTGAGTTTTGGTTAAGCTCCCCGCCATCTGAATCCCCACGAACAAGGTGATCAGCCCTAAGCCTTGAGTAATGATGCGCTGCATCCGGATTGGTAGGCGACCTTGCAGCCCTAAGCCTAGTGCGGTACCAGCCAGGACAGTGCCGATATTAATCCAGGTGCCGCTGGTTTTAGCCCAAAAATCAAGTGACATATAGCAATCCTAAGGGGGCTGTGAGAAGGGCATCACAAACCATAGTGGTAGTAGATTAAAAGATTACGCCTGGAGGCGATCGCTAGCCAACGCCACAGCTCCCCACAAAGGAGCCTCATCACCTAAAGCCGCAGGCACAATTTCAAAATGAACTTCTGGTAGCGCGGTAGTCTGAGCCGTTTGCCGCACTGTCTCCCACCACTGTGCTCCTGATTTAGTTACCCCCCCACCTAAAATAAAGCGTTGCGGATTCATCAAGTTAGCTACATTGCCAATTCCTATGCCGAGTCCCCAGGCTGCTACTTCCAAAACTTCCCAAGCTAAATCATCGCCTTGAGCTGTGGCTTCACTCACTACTTGGGCGGTAATCGCGTCTAAGTTTTGGTTGACGAGCGATCGCAGAATTTGGCCTCGGTGCGGTTGGGCCGCTAGCTGTTCTTGTACGGCCTGAGCAATGTAAGGACCGGAGGCTAACCGTTCCACACAGCCGCGTTTGCCGCATAGACAAATCGGCCCATCCGGATCAACGACGATATGACCAATTTCTCCCGCCATCCCTTCGGCCCCTGACCACAGTTGGTCGTTGAGAATCCAGCCGCCGCCCACGCCTGTACTGATGGTGATATAGAACAAACTCTCGCAGCCTTGCCCCGCTCCAAAGCGATGCTCACCTAAGGCAGCGACGTTAGCATCATTGTCCACACTGGCAGGAGCAGCAAATTCTGCTTCTAGCCACTGTTGGAGTGGTACATTTTCCCAGCCTGGGACATGGTGAGAGAGCCGCACTGTTCCGGTTTTGGCATCGACTGGCCCACCAAAGCTGACTCCGATCGCGCTCGGCTTGGCACCTTGCAGCAGTTCGTGGGCTAGCGATCGCATGATCTTCCAATCGGTCTGGGCATTGGGTTTGGCAGGGGAGAGCTGACGGCGGGAATCTCGCCATTTCGTCTCACCCTGACCAATCAGTGCTGCTGCATGTTTCGTGCCGCCAAAATCCAGGGCGAGTAATAAGGGCGTTTCTGTCACGGGCTTGTGTCTCGACTCAACCAACTTGCTAGAAAGCGATCGCTTTTAATTCTACAGGTTGAATGAGTTTTGCCCTTGCACGACAGAGAATAGAAAGTCTGATTAATGAACTTACTTTGTGGTGTTAAAAATAATGCTGATCTACGGCTGTAACTTTAGAATTTTAAGCTTAAAGAAATGAGAGCGCGATCGATAGAACGAGTAATGCACTAGTTATTTGAGAGGATGACAGACAGTTCATCGACTACCTCAACTCGGCCTCGGCGAATGGCATGGAGCAGGCGATCGATAGAGCCTAATTCTTCTTCATCGAGAGCTGTCTGAAGCAGAGCGATTCTAATTCCGTGGCGATCGGCAAGGGTGATTTTGCCAGAGTCTTGAGACTGAGCAAATAGATCAGAGAGGGCAGAAGGTAGTAGACATGCGGTGACTAACATGATATTTATAAAGGGAGTTTTGCCTACCTTCAATATCACCTAATTAAGCAAACTTTCCAGTGATGCCACCCGCGCTATAGAGGTGATTTTGTAAGGATTCCTCAGTGATGCAGCTCTGCTCTTTCAGTGATTAAAGCTCATTTTTTTAGTGATATTTATCACAGAAAGAGTAGATGGTGAATTTATCTGGTCTGAAGGATATTCTGCACCATCGGTTTGTCTACGCTAGCGGCAGCTTGATCGAGTTCTGCAATCTCACCTACATCCAGTTGCCATCCTAAAGCCCCGACATTCTGCTGAGCTTGTTCCATGCTTTTTGCGCCAGGAATGGGGATAGTGCCTTTCGCAATACACCAATTGAGGGCAACTTGAGACATAGTTTTATCGCGAGAGGTGGCGATCGCTTGTAAGCAATCTAGCAAAGGTCGGCTGCCTGACAAAAGTTGCTTAAAGAGGAGCCCACGAATGCCTTTGGGGAAGGGGCCTTGCTCGGAATACTTACCCGTTAGGATCCCCAGCGCCAAGGGGCTATAGGCAATGAGTTTGATACCTAATTCATCACATACTTCCTTCAATCCCAACTCTGTGACTGGATAGGTAGATAGCAGCGAGTATTGCACCTGTAATGTGGAGATGGGGATGCCTCGCTCTGCTAGTCTTTGATGGACTTGTCGTAACCGTTTCGGGCCGTAATTCGAGAGGCCTACCGCTTTGACGAGTCCTTGTTCATATAGATCACCCAGACCATCTAAGAGCGACCATTCTTGCCAAGGTGCATAATTCGCCGTAGACCAATGCATCTGCACCAAATCTACGTTTCTCCCTAGACGTTGAGCTGAAGCTTGTCCAGCTGACACCATTGCTTTGCGCGTCAAGCGCCAGGGATAAGCGGCCAGCTTCGTCGCGATACAGATCTCCGCTTGATTCGGGCCGACATACGTTTGGGTAAATTGTCCGAGCAATTGCTCACTACGTCCATTGAGTTTGCCTGTGCCGTAGGAATCGCCTGTATCAAATAACGCCACCCCTTGCTGAACGCACAGGTTAAAGACAGCTTGCAACTGCTCATCCATGCTCTCGTCGTAGCCCCACAGCAAACGATTGCCCCAGGCCCAGGTGCCGCATCCCATTAAAGGTAGGGAAAGTGGTTGGTTACTCTGCATGGTTCGTAGTCTCAGTTACTGGTTGTCTTAGGTGGAAATAGCCTCCTTTGTTAGTCTAGTGGGCGATCGCCCGATTCTGTCTAGGTTTCTAAGCTGATTAGGGATGCGATCGCAGCGCTATGATCTCTGGGCTTGCTTCACTTTGAGCACTTGCTGAGGCGCTTGCATTTCTGTGAATAGCTGAATGGCACGCTCAAAGTTGGTTTGACTACTCACAATATTGTTCATTTTTTGGTGAGTGAGTCCTAGCTGGAAATAAGCTTCAGCCAAATCACATTTGGCACCAATTTGTTCTAAAAGGGCGATCGCTTCAGCGTGATGATGGAGGGCGATGTCAAAAGCAGATTGTTGGCGCTTAATTTCGGCTAAGCCGTTGAGAGTTTTGGCTTTGATTTGGGTGTAGGAACCTGCCTCAGAAAAGGTCAACGCCATCTGGTACATAGCACTTGCCTTCTCAAAATCGCCTAAATTGACATAAGTTTGGCCCAGAATCTGAATGAAGTAAGCAAATCTCCCACTGCGCTCTGCCAACTGTTCGGTCAGGAGGGAATGGTAGATTGTCTCCGCCAACATGAGAGATGCACTTGGCATCAAATAAGAATTGACCAAAGCTAGACAAACAGTGGCTTTTTCGGCCCAGCGGTGGTGTTCGGTGTTTTGAGCTAGAGCGATTACTTGCTGAAATAAGCAAGCGGCATCTGCTAACTCCCACAGATCAATTTTGTAAAGCCCAATGCTGAGTAGGGAATCGACTTCCAGCATTTTGAAGTAGTAAAGCTGATGTTTCTCGGCTGGGGTTTGAGGGGCAGTAGGGAGAGACTGTAAGGCTTGATGAGCTAGCGTCATCGTTGTTTCTTGGCAAGCAATCGCCTGATGAATTTTGCCCGTAATCCAGTGCAAATCTCCCCAGATGTTGTAGAGTTCGCTGAGGTTGTGATCGGAGCGCACATTGCGAATTACTTGAGTAACAGCAGCGAGTAGCGGTTGCAGTAGCCCCATCCGATATAAGGTACTACCGAGAGGGAGAAACTGTTGCCACTGATTATTTCTACTTTTGAGAATGACGCTGCCCGCTGCCTCAAAATCATTAATTTCGATGTAGTGATAATAAGCTTCTAGGGCTTGTAGCGCATCTTTGGTCGTTTCAATCGCAGGTACACTGGCAGTCCAAAACTCTGCTGCTTTGTGGTTCACCGTGACCCATTCATCACTGGCTCGTAGACGGGCGATCGCCTCTGCCCGGATGACGGGATGCAGCCAGTAGCCGCCGTTATGGTGTTCGATCAGAGAGCGGTTGCGAAGGGAGGCAATGGTCTGTCGCTGTTGCGTCGGTGGAACATCCCATAGTAAACAGAGTAGTGCTGCTGTAGGAATGGAGGGGACATCTTGGTAGCGATAGCAGCCCAAACGGTAGAACAACCGATACGCTTGAGGGTCTAGAGCTTGTAGCCGATTGACTTGGCTGGCGACTAAATCTTTTAAGTCGGTGGTCACTAGCAAATCGCCATCGTTCTCTTGCCAGTAAGCCGCCATATCATGAGCAAAATCTTCCTGAATCGCGCCACAGAGAATTCCCATTGCCTTGGCATTGCCACCATAAGCCTGGTGCATTTTTTGCAGCACTGATTCATTGATTGCAATGTTTTGATGTTGAAAGAACTGCTCCCACGCCTCCTGTTCTAAGCTGGGCAGCCGATAGTGTAATAGGTTGAGGCTCGATTCACACAAGCGATCGCGACTGGTAATTAAAGTCAGCGATCGGACTCGGCCATCGGTTAAAATCCGCAATAGCTCGACATAGTTACGATGTGTAGCTAACAATCGTCCTTGCAAATCTAGTGCTGGCTCTAAGTTATCGATCAAGATGCCAATGCGCCGAGTTTGAAGCTGCCGCTTGAGTCGCCCTAAATTTACCCCAAAGTCTACGCTGGGTTCTTGGCCAAAGTCGTGCTGGAGCCATTCCTCTACGACCCGTTCCGCAGAGGTAATATTTTGGGTTTCCTTCGCCATCAATAGTTCTAAAACTACCTCAAATTCCTGGGCTTGCAGGTATTGTTGGGCCAGTGTAGTTTTTCCTAAGCCGCCTTCTCCCTGAATGACGATCGCCTTGGCTCCTTGGGTGGCTAAGTGATTGAGGTGGGCGATCGCGATTGTGCGTCCAACAAAGTTAGTAGGTTCTATGGTTGGGGTTACATCTGGATGGAATGTGGGAGGAGCCGAGATATGGAGTTGAGTACGAAAAACTTGTGACGTGATTGATGCAGTTTGAAAATATCGAGCTAACGCGGTTCGGCAGTTGGTTTTAGTAATCTTTTCGCCGAGTTGTTGAGAGAGAAATTTCCACAGGTCGGAACCAACATCCTTGACATGCCCTTCAGTACAACCGTAGTCAGCAGCGATTTCGAGATACTTACGTCCTTGCCAAACTTTGTGCAAGATGGTTTTCTGCAAGTCGCTCAGACGTTGCCCAGTTTTGGTCAGAACTAGGGTGTCAACCCATGCCAATACTGCTTCAGCGTCCATTGATAGCCACATCGCAAAGTTGTATTTAGTCTACCTCGTACCAGGTTACAGTCTGACTGACGACTCAGTTTGGCTACAACGGCTCATCCGGTTTTTCCGACTTTTCCGACTTTTTGCCCGGATAAAACTCCCGACTCCAACCGACTGACAAAGCATTCTGCGCCCTTATAAGCTACGGAAAAAGAGCTGGTTGAGAGAAATATGGTTGAAACGCTGCAATTGAATTCAACTTCAATAGACTTAGCAGGCCAGTACCACCAAGACCTGAATTTCTGGCAGATTCAGCGTCGAATTGATGCTCTGATCAATCGCTATCTATCTGTAGAACATTTGCGCGATCGCTTAGAAGATCTTCCAGTTCAGTTCAGAACACCCCAAACTCGTCCTTGGCAACCGATTGATTGGCAAGCGATTGATCGTCAGCAAGTGGTTGGAATTGATTTAGATGTGTTTTTGGCGATTCTCAAAGGCGCGATCGACACAGAAGCCCCCATTCGCCAATATACACAGACCAGCCGATTGTATCTAGAGCAATTACATCCCCAGTTGGCTCGGTTTGTCGGAGGTACTGTAGATGAGCGTGGTTCCTTGATAGAGCCAGGTTTGTGGGAAAAGGAGGAGCGACAACATACGCCAGCCCTAATGAAGGTGTACGCCCAACTGACAGGCGAGAAAGTTACACCAGCTCAGCGATCGGTTCGCTCCTATCAATCGTCTAATAACCCCCGCAACGATTTATATCGGCATGGTCTCCATCGCATCGCAACCGAATATGGTGCCACTTGTCTCTATCTTTGGCTGATGGCGCATACGACAGGCCCGCTCCAGGCAGTTCTAGAAGAGTTGGCACGAGATGAGATCAATCACATGACTAAATTCTGGGGATTTGGAGTATGGGCCTTTCCGAAGTCTTCTCTGCCTCATATTGGTCTCACTCTACTCCGAACAATGCAAGGACGACTTACCTACAGCCAAAACCACAGTAGTTTGGTTGGCACACTACATCGCATGACGAACGTATTGGCTTGGCAATCTTGGTCCTGGAGTAACCGAGTCACGTTTATTTTTACCTGTACTCGAATTTTGCACCGTCTTTATGACTGGAGCAGGAGTTTGACGGCTGCGGAATTGCAAGAGCTGTTTGGTAAGGATGAGGGATGAAAGAAATACCTGAGGGGTGAGAAATATCTTTTGTTGATGATGAGTAATTGATATAAGCTGAGAATTCAAAATTTACATGGTTACCAAATTTCTTTCGTCTTTACCGACTGATTTAGATCCCCAATGCTTGCCTCGTCATGTGGCAGTGATTATGGATGGGAATGGGCGCTGGGCGACTCAGCGGGGTTGGCCACGGGTTGCGGGGCATCGTCAAGGTGCTAAAACTCTCAAAACGCTATTACGCTGTTGCAAAGACTGGGGGATTGAGTCGCTGACTGCCTATGCTTTCTCAACTGAGAATTGGCGGCGATCGCCTGAAGAAGTAAATTTCTTGATGCTGCTGTTCAAGCGGTTGTTACGTCAGGAATTGGCTGAGATGCAGCGAGAGGACGTAAAGATCACTTTTATTGGAGACTTATCAGGTCTACCAGAAGTTTTGCAGCAGGAAATCCACTATGCAACGCAGATGACGGCTCACAACCGAACTATTCAATTTAATGTGGCAGTGAATTATGGTAGTCGGGCGGAAATTGCGCAGGCTTGTCGTCGGGTGGCCGAACAGGTAGAACAGGAAAAACTGTCTGCTGCTAGTGTGAGCGAAGATTTGATTGAGCAATATCTTGATACAGCTGATACTCCTGCTCCAGATCTCTTAATTCGGACTAGCGGAGAGCTACGCCTGAGCAACTTCTTGCTGTGGCAGTTGGCTTATACAGAATTGTATTTCACGGATATCCTTTGGCCCGATTTTGACCGGGCTGCTTTTCATCAGGCTTTATTGACTTACCAATCGCGCGATCGCCGTTTCGGAACTGTCTCCACGCCACTATCTAATTCTGCGGCTCAGGCTGTCCTGTAGTTATGCTTTAGGCGATCGCGGCAGGAGATACCAATTGGGCCGCCTGGATAAATTCATCGTGTTTAATTCGGGCCGATCGTTGCAGATATGCCATTGCCTTCAATGCAGCCCAGTGAGCCTCCCAATCCGAGCCAGAACAGCAATCTTCGATCACATAAAAGTGATAGTCGCGATGGTGGGCTTCGGCGGCGGTGTAGTGGACACAAACGTTGGTCATCGTGCCCATCAAGATTAGGGTGTCAACTTTTAAGCCTCGCAAAAGTATTTCTAGGTCAGTACCAAAGAAGCAGCTATAGCGGCGTTTACCAATCGCGAATTCTCCTTCGATGGGGGCGAGTTCCCAGTAATAGTCGGTACTCGGCCAAGTTTCTAAACAGTGAATGGGTTCTGCACCATCGAGTTCTCGGCCAAAGTCCACCATTTCCTTGCGATGGATTTCCTTAAAGTGGATGATGGGCATTTTGGCGGCTCGTGCGGCTGCTAGTACTTGCTTAGCTTTTGGCAAAACCTCGAGTGTACCCACATGTGGCAATCCACCTTCGTCAGTAAACACACCTGTTTGAAAATCAACACAGATTAGCGCTGTGGTTTGGGGATTAAATTGGAAAGACATAGAGTACCTGCAAAAGTGATGATTTAGCCAATACTTTAATGACGGATTTGGTCAGCCCAAGGCGTGAGCTTTTGCGAAAGTGATTTTAAGCCGTAGTCAATCACGACTCCAATCACCCCGATCAGAGCAATGCAGAACAATACTTTTTCTGTTTGCAGGAAGCGTTGGGCTTGAATAATTTTGAAGCCTAAACCATTCTGTGCCGCCACCAGTTCTGCAATCACCAAGAAGTTCCAGGCTCCGGAGATGTTGACGCGGAGAGTATCAAGAACACTAGGGAAGGCAGCAGGAATAATCACTTTGAAGACCACATTCCGCCGAGTTGCACCCAATGTGTAAGCCACATTGATCATCTCATTGGGTATGAATTTCACTGCATCCGCTACCATAATGGCGTTATACAACACCACTCCCAACATGATGATCAAGATTTTGGAAGGCTCTCCCAAGCCCAACCAAATCACGATTAACGGCACAAAGGCAGTCACGGGCATATAACGCACAGTACCAACCAAGGGAGCAAACAAGCTATCCAGGCTGTAGAACGTGCCCATTGCCAATCCCATCGGTACGCCAATGACTGCGGCTGCGAGAAAACCAGCCAAGACACGGCCACTGCTGACTAAGACATCCAACGCTAGATTGTCTTCAGTAAACAGTTTGAGACCAGCTTGAAAGACAAGGGCTGGGGAGGGCAAAAAGATTGGTGACACCCATCCCAAAGAGCTAACCACAGTCCAGAGTAATAACGGAACGACTAGGGAGACCGCAATCAGGAGCAAAGACAAGGATTTGGGAAAGCCTTGACGAATACTCCAAAAAGTCGAGGGCTGCAAATAGTGATATTCACGGGTAGTTTCTGAATTCGCTAGGCTGGATTGAGTCACCGAAATTACCTCCGCTGTGGTTAAAACTGGGGCCAAAAGTGCTATTGAGGGAAGCTGAGCTTAGAACTTTAGGTACCGCTGGAGTTCCCAATCAGAAACATGGGTGTGATATTCCTCCCATTCCTGAGACTTGAACTCAATGTAGGATTTGTACATTAATGGCCCCATCACTTTTTCGCTCAACGGATCGCTGGCAAAAGCGGCGATCGCTTCTCCTAAATTGCGCGGCAGAAAGCGAATCCCCATCTCCTCCAATTGCTCTAACGAGTAGTTATACATGTTTTCAACATGAGGCTCCCCTGGATCGACCCCCTCCCGAATACCTTCTAATCCGGCGGCTAACAGCATGGCGGCACCGAGATAGGGGTTGGTGGCAATATCAGCGGCGCGGCATTCTACTCGTCCCCCTGCTAAAGGAATTCGCAACATATTAGTGCGGTTGTTGTTGCCGTAGCAGACGTAGATGGGAGCCCAAGTGAAACCTGACATACTGCCTCTAGCTACCAACCGCTTGTAGCTATTGACTGTGGGGGCGATGACGGCGCAGATGGCAGGAGCATGTTTAAGGACACCTGCAATGAACTGATAACCAAGTTTGGAGAGCTTGCAACCCCGCGTATCATCAGGCTCATAAAACAGATTTTCTCCTGTCTGGATATCTGCCAAGGACATATTGTAGTGAGCACCACTTCCCGTCCGATTGGCAAAGGGTTTGGGCATGAAAGTAGCGAAAAACCCATGCTTACGAGCGATCTCTTTTACCATGAGCCGGAAGAAGGTAAAGCGATCGGCCATTTTTAAGGCATCACAGTAGGCAAAATCAGTTTCAAACTGCCCATTTCCATCTTCGTGGTCGAAGGAGTAGACATCCCATCCCAGGCTATTCATAGCCTCGACAATTTCTGTTACCCAGGTGTAGTTATCCAGCAGTCCTTGTAGGTCGTAGCAAGGTTTGGCTAAGGTGTCGCGATCGCTCACTGGCACAACTTTGCCATCTTCTCCTTCTTTCAGGAGAAAAAATTCGGTTTCAATGCCAAGGTTAAAGGTAAATCCCATCGTAGCGGCTTCGGCTAAGACTCGCTTGAGGATGCCACGAGAGCAAGCTTCAAAAGGTTCTCCTTTGAGGTAAAGATCGCTGGCTAACCAAACCAGTTCTGAATTCCAGGGCAAGATAGTCGCTGAGTTGGGGTCAGGACGAGCCGACACTTCTTCGTCGCTGACATCCTGTGGCACCCCATCCAGAGCGGCCCCAGTAAACAGCTCTGAGCCTGCCATCATTTGGCCCCAGTGGTTCAGTGGTACGGATTTGGCCTTGCACATGCCGTGGATATCGACAAAACTGGCTAGGGCATACTTTACGCCTTGATCTTGTAGCGATTCTTTGAGCGCTTGTGATTCTGGAGTTAGGGTCTCAGTCATCTTCTTCATCCTTCAAATTCGGGCGTTACTGAATGGTGGGAGGCATCTCTTCGAGCGGGGTTCCCTCCGCCATGGCTCGTTGCAGTTGGGCGCTTAGCTCTGCCACACAGCTTTCTAGGATTTGTTTGCCAAAATTAAAATCTGCTTGACTAGGAGTTCCTACCGCTCCGTGAACACTCTCTTTATTGACGGTGTAGGCGAAGAAGCAACTAGCCGAGCGATCGGGTTCATCTAGCGCTTTATCCATCTGCACCAAATCGGGGCGCAACGCCAACATCATGGAAGTCTCGGCACAGTTGGCATGAAAATTAGCCGCATCCTGGTGATAGAACTGATGAATTTGAGGCGTGATTTCCCAAAGCGATCGCAAGGCAATCCGGAGATCGGGGTAGGTATGCCGCACATTCTCCAGACCGCAACGCAGTGGTGCCCAATTGGTGACGTGACCATTCAACAGGAGCAGACGCTGGAATCCGGCGCTATAAACCCACTCGGCAATTTCTAAAACTAACTTAGCTAAGGTTTCTGGGCGTAGGGAGATAGTTCCGGGCCATTTTTTGGAATGTCCTAAAGAGCAACCGTAGGGTAAGGCAGGTAACACGGGGATGCCCGTTTGAGATGAGACTCCATGAGCCACGGCGATTGCGGAGAATGTATCTACCCCAACGGGCAAATGCAGACCATGTTGTTCAGTGGCTCCAATTGGGAGGATTACCATGTTGATGCCCCTGTCTCGCAGTTCGGTAATCTGCTCCCAAGTTAGTTCTTCCCAAAGTACGGGCTGCTTGGTGGGGTTGTCTGGGTGGATCATGGTCTGGCACTCCTAGCCAGGTCTGTCGGACATCCTGGTTGGCGGCGGTGCTCTAGATAGTCCTGCATAATTTGGTGATACCGTTCTTGGCCAAAAATAGTGTAGTGACCGGGATAGACTGTCTTTACAGGTAGCTTTTGCAAGCGCTCGTAGGTAGCTGTATAGGTGGGGATGTGGCTGCAATGCAGTTCATCTAGCAACTCACCGTCGTAAATCACATCGCCAGAGAACAGCTCTTGAGAGGCAGGATCATACAAGGCAATACAGCCAGCCGAATGTCCGGGTAGATGCAAAACTTCTAAGGCGCGATCGCCCAAGTCCAGCACATCTCCTTCTTGTAGAACTTTGGTAGGCTCAGTCTCTCGGAGGGTGTACTGCTCGACTGTAAACCCAGCATGGGGTAGCAGATCGAAATGGTCTGGTTGCACCCAGCCCTGCTCTGGTAAACACAGCGCCTCATAATCATCACCTCGTCGCAAAGCCTCTGCTTCTGCCGCATGAATAGCTCGCTGCTCGAACTCATACAGTCCGCCTGCATGATCAAAATGAATGTGAGAGGCGATCGCTAGCAAAGGTTTATCGATCAAAGCAGCAATATGTTGCCGCAGACTCGCTACTCCTAACCCGGTATCAACCAGTAGATCTTGGGTTTGGCCTTTAATTAGCCAAAGATTGGCGCGATTATAGGCGTAATAGTGAGGCTCTGTAATCAGATATAGGTCGTCTCGCAGCCGCTGGGTAGAAAACCAATGCTCACAGACAGGTTTGTTGCACATGATGATAGCGAACAGATAAGCAATGGATGATTATGCTGCTTTCACGATGGAAGCGTTATACAAAGAATCAACCTTGAGAGCCTGAGGCACAAACTTAAAGTCATAAGCGGCTTTGGCAGTCATGTCCAAATTTCCAATCAAACTGTTGGCATTACTGGCGTTGAAACCGACGGATTTATTGCCTTCTAAATCAAATAGTTTCACGCCTTCCAATTGCGTTTTGATTTCCTCAGCGCTCACCCCTAGCCTTCTACCTGCAAGCTTGAGAGATTCGGCATCGTTTGCATTCAAAAGCTTCACAGCTTGATCGACTGCTTTGAGATAAGTTTGTAGATCTGCCTGACGGGTTTGCAGCAACTTGTCATGCACCGCAATCACATCAGCGATTAAGTTGGTATCCTTGGTGGAGAAAATGATTTCTCCTCCTCCTTGCTGTGCGGCTTTACTCAAGTAAGGTTCATAAGAAACGGCAACATCCACTTGTTTGGCTGCGAAAGCGGTTGCCGCATCAGCCGCTGCTAGATCTTTAACGATCGCATCTGCTTCAGTCAGCCTCCCTTTTTCCAGGTAGGCTCGTAGGAGAACTTTTTCAAATAAAATATTTTCACGAGCGATCGTTTTGCCTTTGACATCTTGGGGAGATTTAATCCCACGGCCAATAATGCCATCGGAACCATTAGAGTAGTCTACCAAGTAGATCATCTTGATCGAAGGATCTTTAGCCGCCATTTGAATGGCATCCCCAGAGGTAAACCAACCAATATCTACTTTTCCTGCTAGGAATGCGGTCATCTCTTCTGTAGCACTCTGGAAAAACAGATCTTGAACTTTTAGCCCTGCTTGGGAGAAAAGATCTTTGCCTACTGCTACGTGATGACCAGAATAGCCCACCCAGTTATTGGTAGCAGAAACCAACGCTTGAGATTGAGGTGCATTGGTATTGGGTTGCTGAGAGCAGGCAATGCTAAGGACTAAAGACAGGAATGCTAAACCCAGCAACCGAATCAAAGAAGGGAACTTACGCATGGAGTCTGATTGAATTTAATTAACTAAAGAGAAACTGTGGCAACATCGTGACGGAGGGTATGAATAATTTGCCGTTTAATATCGACAAAGGTGGGAGAAAGTTTAATATCCAATTCTCGACGTTCTGGCAATTGAATCGTAATCTCGGCTTTGATTTGACCCGGATGGGCACTCATGACATAAACCCGTTGCGATAAGTAGATGGCTTCCTCAATGTCATGAGTAATCATCATCACGGTGACATGGGTTTGCGCCCATAGCTCTAGTAAGAACTGTTGCATTTGTTCTTTAGTCTGGGCATCCAAAGCGCCGAAGGGTTCGTCCATCAGTAACACAGCGGGCTCATTGGCTAAGGCTCGTGCGATCGCCACCCGTTGCTTCATCCCACCCGATAACTGTTTGGGGTAGCTGCTGGCAAACTTTGACAACCCCACCACATTCAGGAAATAACCTACGCGATCGCGCTGTTCGGCCTTCGATATTTTCCGGAGTTGCAGCCCAAATGCCACATTCTGAGCTACAGTCAGCCAAGGATAAAGCGTGTATCCCTGAAATACCATGCCGCGATCGGAACCAGGGCGACCTGTCACCAACTGACTATCGACAAAGACCGCACCAGAGGAAGGGGCAGCCAGTCCAGCCACAATATTGAGTAACGTGGACTTACCGCAACCAGAGGCACCAACCAAACAGACAAATTCTCTAGAGTGAATCTGTAGGTTGATATCGTCCAGTACTCTTAATTGCCTGCCCTTGAGACCGTAGGATTTGCAGACATTGTGAACCTCTAGTTTTGCACCTGTGGGAGAAGGCATTGGATGGGTTGGTTGGGGTTGAGCAACGCGCTCTGGCAACTTACGAGATTTTGAATCAGTACTGAGCATTGCAAAAAGCTCCTGAGGCGGGAAGGATTACGGTGCTGATCCGAAGAACCGAGGCAGATTGAACCTCTACAAATTCTTTGGATTTTCCGATAACGATAGTTGCCATATGCAAACTCAACTGTAGGAAATAGAACAAAAAAGCCCAGGAGAGAAGCAACTGCTGTAGCAGTAACCTCTCCCGGGCTTTTATCCCGCCGTGTAACCTATCAAACTCTATAAAAGTTAATAGATCCGCTTCTCTCGGACCAGGCACTTATCTCGATGGATAGGTCGGAACCCTAGAAGCTGTAACAGTTTTCAGTTTTTTTAACTTCTCTAGAAAGCTTTTTTCAAGAATAATGAATGACCCAGACTATATATAGCCAGTTGCTAACAGGAGCAGTTGTATCAAAAGTGACGAAATTGCAGGGCATTGCTAAAACCCTGAAAGTTTAATCAAGGGCGATCGCGGTCTCAACCTAACTTCAGCAGGCTCAGGGAATTGATTCTCACAAGCTTGTAGAGATTGAGTAGTGATTTCATGGAACTAAGGGTTGCATGCAGCGTATTTCAGTAGTTGGAACCACGGGTTCTGGCAAAACAACTCTGGCTCGGCACATTTCTCAACGTCTAAACATCCCGCACGTTGAGTTGGATGCTTTGCACTGGAACCCTAATTGGTCGGAAAGTGCAACCGATGTTTTTTGCTCGCGAGTAGCTGAAGCTTTAAGTGGCGATCGCTGGGTGGTAGATGGAAATTACAGCGAAGTACGAAATCTAACTTGGTCCAAAGCCGATACTTTAGTCTGGATAGATCTACCCTTTTCCACTACCTTTGGGCGACTATTGCGACGCACGGTGCGACGAGTGGTGACTCAAGAAGAACTTTGGAGTGGCAACCGGGAGACGCTCACCAAAGCGCTGAGCCGGGACTCGATTCTGTTGTGGCTATTTCGCACCTACCACAAGCGCCGACGTGAATATCCCGTCCTGCTACAACAACCAGAGTATGCTCATCTAAAAATTATTCACTTGCGATCGCCCCAGTTTGCTCAAACCTGGCTAAAAGAACTGGGCTAGCTTGGCTGAATTAGCTCACCAGAGACGAACACAGCCTCTTTCAGCCAATAGTCTTGCATCTCAGCAAAGGTTTTGACTTGCCTACCATAGAGGGGATTGCCTAGCAACAAGGTACGTTTTACAGGATCAATTGCTAATAGAGCGATCGCATGAGAGATCTTGCTTTCTCCTACAGGCTCCATGACATGCAAAACTGCTAGTTGCTGACGATTCACTAGATCTTGAATACTTAAATTACGCTCGTATTGAGGATCTAGCCCTAAAACCCGCATGGCATAAATCTCCGCGATCGTACTAGTACCTGTGCGGTCAGTCCCAGCTAGTTTCACCACATCTAGCTCAGTGATGGATGACTCAGGTTTGATTATTTGAGCGATGGTGGCAATAGATGCAGCAGCACATGTGTAAGGAGTGGTTTGCAGCACAACTTCCTCTGAAACTCTAGCGGCTTGGACCAAGTTGTCAATTGGCAACTGGTAGTACGCCAAGAAGCAGGTAGCCGACAAACTCACCACCAAAAACAAAACTAATTGTTGTAGGCGCTGTATATCTTTCCAACCAGGTAACTCCAACGATAGGATCAGCCCAATGCAGAAGCAGCAAACCGCCAAAACAGCATCCCAAAGGTAGGCTCCCACATATAGCAAAAGAAAGTTGGGCACCCAAGGGCTGCTGCGTCCTGCTACTAGTACGATACTCAGCAGGGTGCCAACACCTAGTGACAATAGGCTAATCACATACACTTGTTTCTGACGGTGCTGTAGGGCGTTGGCAGCGGTGAAACCCCGCCGAGCTAAGGTTTGACCTGTAAAGATACCTGGCAAAAAAGAGATTAGGGAGATGATTAGTAGAAACACAAGCTCAACTGCTGTTTGCAACACGCTATGGATGGGTTGAGCCTAAAGTTCCCAGATAGGCAGCTTTAACCCCAAAAATAGCTCCACCAAACTCAACTATTTTGTAGTTCAGCGAAGTCAGTATCTCTACCAAATGAGTGACCGAGGAGTAGGAGATTACATCTATGGATGAATGCCCAAAAGACTTTAGTAGAGCAAGATTAAGGGGCTGTAGTCATTAAAACAGTTTTATAAACATACGGTTAGAAAAGTAAAATCTTGGGTTTAAGCGATCGCCTAAATTCTTTTTTTAAGTCTTAATAACCTTGCTGAAGATACTTCTAAAAAATAAATTTTTTCAGAAAACATACGAATCAGGAGGGAGAAATGGCTTTAGGACAACCTTTAGAACAACATAGAAGAGCGATCGGTATATTTCCCAGCCGTGAGCAGGCAGAACACGCATTGGGAGAATTGCGTGACAGCGGCTTTCCGATGGACAAAGTTTCTGTTGTAGCGAAAGACTCAAATCACAACGATGAGCGACTAGCAGGCACTGAAGTCACGCATCAAGTCGGCAACAAAGTCGGTAACAAAGCTGATGAAGGTGCAAAGACAGGCGCGATTACGGGGGGTGCGTTGGGTGGCTTGGCAGGTCTGCTAGTGGGTCTTGGTATCTTAGCAATCCCAGGAATTGGGCCAGTAATGCTAGCGGGAGCAGGAGCCACTGTCTTAGCTACAGCGCTCTCAGGTACGGCCATTGGTGCTGCTACAGGCGGCTTGCTGGGTGGGCTTGTAGGGCTAGGCATCCCTGAAGATCGGGCTAAAGTCTATAGCGATCGCGTGGCTCAAGGACAATACATGGTCATAGTGGAAGGCACAGATGCAGACCTGCGTCGTGCTGAAGCGATCCTCCAGCATCGAGGTGTTGAGGAGTGGGGCATCTATGACACCCAGCACTCCGAGGGATCTGGCTCCACCGCCATTGTTGAGTCACCCGTTAAGTCACCTGAAATAGCTAACTCTGCCGCCACAGTCGCCGCAGTTGAGTCAGAAAATATCCAATCTATTGACTTGTATTCAGAACGGCTGGTGCCAGATAAGACTCGGCAAAAGACAGGGGAAGTCTCCGTTGGTAAGCACGTTGCCATAGAAACCCAAAGTGTTACAACTCCAATTGAGCGAGAGCGCGTTATTGTGGAGCGGATTAAGATAGAGAACGCTGACCGACCTGTAGCGCTTGATGAGACTAGCTTTCGAGCCGGAGAAATCTTCCGCATGGCAGTGTATGAGGAGACACCAAACATTCAAAAAGAGGTGTTTGTTCGCGAAGAAGTCAGCCTACGGAAGGAAGTTACCCGAGAGGTGGTCAACCTTGAAGATACAGTACGTCGCGAAGAAATCCGGGTCGAGACGGAAGGACATCCCGCTGTGAATGCAGACCGCGATCGCTTGCCTCAGGATCGGATCTAAGCTTTATCTTCACTGGTAGCGATCGCCTCTCTCAGATTAGCTTTGAGGCTTAGAGCAGCGATCGCCCTCAAACAATAATTGATAAATAATCAGCTTTTGCAAAGAAAATTATGAAGACCTTAACTCCATTGTTTCTGAGTAGTGTTTTGCTACTGGGCTTAGCAGCTTGTGATACTGCCAGAACCAGTAACAGTTCACCGGATACAGCGACACAGCCAGAGAGCAACTTAAAAGAGCCTGTTGCCCAGAAAAACCAAAATGATGCTACTTCCGAACTACGAAGAAGGCAATTAAATTCTGACATTCGTGCCCGTGAGCAGCGCAATGATGCCACTGGCGATGACGCTATTAGAGCCGATGGTGATCTACAAAGCGAAGTGCGCTCAAAGTTAGAAGCTAATCTGCCTCAAAGTGAATTAACTATCACTGCGGAAGAGGGAACAGTCACGATCGCTGGAACGGTCGTAGATGATCAACAACTGAGAAAAATCGAACCTTTAGCAAAACAGATTAAAGGCGTTCGCGCTGTGACTGTCAAGGCTAACGTTGCTTCCCATGCCCAGCCAGACGAACCACCCGCAGCAGATTCCAAAGAAGTAACAGAAACTCACACAAATTAGAATTCGTGGTCCTAGCTGGTACGATTTAGCTCAGGCAAAACAACTAAAAATTTGAAAATCTATTAGTTGGGTTGAACGTCAACCTCGCCAGAAATCTCATTTAACTGGCTGGGTTCAACATCTAAAGAGTTGTCGCTAGCTTTGATCTGCTTAATTGCAAAACTAGCGAATAATCTTTAGGTAAACAGATACGTGATTTTTGTGAAGATATTGTGAGCCCTCAGTCCCTTCACGCAGCGATCGCAGACTTTTTTGACATAGATATGGAACTAAAAACGATCGCTGGAAATCCCATTAGTTGCTTGGGTTTAGCTAGCCGACGAGTGCAGGAATCGGCTTGTATAGCTCAAGCATTTGAGGCTGGGGTTAACTACTTTTTCTTCTATAACTTGGGTTCCGAGCGTTTTTTAGAAACATTGAAATTACTGGCGAGCGCTCAACGAGAAAATTTATGTATCGCCACAGGCAGTGAACAACGCAGCTCTACTACCCTTCGAGAGTATCTAGATCAAGTAAGAAAAACATTAGCAGTTGATGTAGTAGATATCTTTTTTGCGCAATATGTGTCTCCTAGCGATAACCCTACCGAGGTTGCAGCAGCGTTAGAGGAGCTATACGAATGGAAAGCACAAGGATATGTTCGCTATGTTGGCGTCAGTACCCATAACCGAGCGATCGCTCTGGATATGATCCAAAATCAGCGCTGTGATGTCTTGATGCATCGCTATAACATGGCGCACCGTAAAGCAGAAGTAGATGTTTTGCCGACGGCAGTTCAAACAGGTATCCCAGTAGTGGCATTCACTGCGACCCGCTGGGGCACTCTATTGCGATCGCCCGCCGATTGGCCTCATGATCCTCCTAGCGCCATTGATTGCTATCGCTTCTCCCTGCAACCCTCGGCGATTCCGGTTGTTTTGACTTCACCTGCCAACTTGACGGAACTGACTGCAAATCTTAGCGTCTTACAAACTGCATCCCTGACTTCTCCAGAGCTAGTTCACTGGCGACAGTATGGGGATTTCGTTTATGGCAATGGCCTGGACAAATTTGAGACGCAATGGCTTTAGTGCTCAACCAACCACAATTATTTATTGGGTAAGTCCGGTTTGCGGAGCAATTTTGCTGTAACTACAAATACCTATACAATAGTTGACTTGGATTTCACTACGAAAGCATGCGATCGCACAACTGGGTAGAGCACTCATTCAAACCAATGAAACGACCACTACGCTTTCTATCTAAAAGCTGGCGGCAGTCGCTCCAGTCCTGCTTCCTATTTTGCTTAGCA
Source organism: Trichocoleus sp. FACHB-591 (assembly GCF_014695845.1). Lineage (NCBI taxonomy): Bacteria > Bacillati > Cyanobacteriota > Cyanophyceae > Leptolyngbyales > Trichocoleusaceae > Trichocoleus > Trichocoleus sp. FACHB-591. Next base: position 2,002 of record NZ_JACJPA010000082.1, on the reverse strand, counting down.
GCGTCCCTGACTATCTTATTAGCGGGTCAGCCCACCAAAGCGATCGCGCAAAGTCCAATTCCAGAAATGCCTTTGCCAGAGGTGCCGCTGCCAGAGGTCAGCGTTCCACAACCTGCGCCGAAGCCCCACCAGGAAATTCGGGGAGTTTGGCTAACCGAGAATGATAATGACATCCTGAGAGATCAAGCTAAGCTTCAAGATGCTGTCGGTCAACTGGCTCGATTGAACTTCAACACGCTTTACCCAGTAATTTGGAATTCAGGGTATGTGCTGTATCCAAGCGCTGTGGCTCAACGCCATGAAATTCAACCTTTTGTACGCAAAGGCTTGCAGGGACAGGATATCCTTGCTGATCTAGCAACTCAGGCTCATCAAAAAGGATTGCTCGTGATCCCTTGGTTTGAGTTCGGGTTCATGGCACCTGCGGTTTCGGAGTTAGCCGCCAATCGTCCTGAGTGGTTCACCCACCGCCGCGACGGTAGCCTAACCACAGAGATTGATGCTGGTGAGGTGATGTGGTTAAATCCGTTCTTGCCAGAGGTGCAGCAGTTCATTAGCGATCTGGTGCTAGAAGCGGTGACTCAATACGATGTCGATGGCATCCAGTTTGATGACCACATGAGCTTGCCTGTTGAGTTCGGTTACGACCGCCATACCTTAGCTTTATACAAAAAGGAAACCAAGAAAGACGCTCCAGCCAATGCTCGTGATCCAGAGTGGGTACGCTGGCGGGCTGACAAAATTACGGCCTTCATGGCTCAGTTAAATAAAGCAGTCAAGGAGAGAAAGCCAAATGCGATCTTTTCTGTATCTCCTAACCCCTATGATTCAGCCTATAGCGGCTATCTGCAAGACTGGTTGAGTTGGGTACGGAAGGATATTGTGGATGAGCTGATCGTGCAGGTGTATCGTCCTGATATGCAGAGTTTTCTAGGACAAATCGCCCGCTCGGAACTTCAAGAAGCTAGCCAAAAAATTCCCACAGGAGTCGGGGTGTTGACAGGCTTGAGAAACAAACCTATGCCGATGTCGCTGATTCAGTCAAAAGTCAGAGCCGCTCGCGATCGCGGTTTGGGTATATCTTTCTTCTACTACGAAAGCCTCTGGGAGCATACCCCCGAACCCGCAGCAGAACGGCAAGCGAATTTTCAGGCGCTTTTCCAATCACCAGTGGCGCGTGCGGTAACAGAGTAGGAATTGCAGCCCTAAGTGGTTGAGCGCCGAGAGGGAGGGGTAACATAGTAAACGCTCAACCTTTCAACCTAAATTAGTTCAGGCGCTTGAAATACTATTCTCAAGAACGGGATGTTTTCCCTACTCAGTACCTTAGCGACCTTCGAGGTCAGATTCTCGCTTGCTCTTATTTAGCGGTGAATAATCTCAATCGTGACTTTGTGGGAACCAAAGGATTTTCGGTCGTGTTTCAACGCTCAGAACTGGGGAAGGTAGAGCAGCAATTCCCGTTCTTTAAGCCTTATCTCGATCGAGCCTTACTGCCCAACTGCAACGCCTTTTACCTCAACCCCTTGTTATTGGGGGAAGGCTCCCGTGTTGACCCCCATATCGATCGCTCGTTGCGGTCCTACTGCAAAACCGTTGAGCCACCAATGGCAGTAAGCGTGCTTTATGTGCAGGTGCCAGCCAATCTGGAGGGCGGAGAATTAGTGCTACGTCGCCAAAAGCAGCAGGTTGGGCAAGTGAAACCTCAAGCCAATACGTTGGTGTATTTTCAAGGGGATTTGACCCATTCTGTGAATGCGGTGAAAACAACCGGAACGCGGCTGAGCTTAGTCTGCGAACAATACAGCCTCAGTGATGCAGAGCTGCATGACATCCCGACCTTGACCATAGAATCGAGGGCCATGAAGCCAAAACGCAAATAGCAGAATCAGAACTTACGCAAAAGTCATTTGAACGGACGGATGCTTGAGTTGCTCCTTGAGATACTCAGAGAGCATCCCGTGCTTGATTTGATAGATAGTTCTACCACTTTCGTAGGCAA
>NZ_JACJPA010000081.1:0-16955 GCF_014695845.1 Trichocoleus sp. FACHB-591 | reverse complement strand
CAAGTCGTCTACTTACCGCCCTATTCACCAGACCTGAATCGTATCGAAAAGTGTTGGGCATGGTTAAAGGGCCGCATTCGCAAACAACGACGCAGCGCTACTAGTTTGCGTGAAGCGATGGAGACAGTCCTCAAGGAAGCCGCGTCCTAACTCTTGTGGCGACAGCTATACTACAGGGAGGCGACATCTGACCACCCAAAACTAGATCTTGAGCATTGGGCATGGATGGCTCTGACATTGGCAATCCTCAACTCTATTAATTACTGGTATGCGATCGGTACTCGCTCTAGAATGCCCGACCCAAAGATCTTATCCAACTCCAGGTAATTTAGATGCACGTAACCGATATGACAATGGCAGGTTTCGTTGGTACAGAGGCGTTCAAACAGAGCCATTTCAAACGCTGAATCGTAGATATTGCCGATCGCAGGTTTGATGAAATGACAACGTCGTATCGTACCTTCACCATCCACAGAAATTACCGATTCTCCAGCGCGGCAAGATTTGCCTAGACTGGGATAGTGGTGCGTGTTGAGGTGATATAGGGGATCGATGGATTGAAAAAAGGCATGATCGTCTGGAGGGAGATGAGGTAATTCCGCTTTTACAGCATTAATCCAGAGGTAAACCGATTTGGGAAGTTGTTGTCGTAGAGTAGCGATCGCTGCTTTGAATCGTGGAAATCCTACAACACCGACGCTAAACCGAATCCCATAATGCTGTAAGTAATCGCATTTTTCTAAAAACCGATCGAGCGTTGACCACTCTGGATGGAAGGTTGCCCATAGCGCAAGGCGATCGCGATTTGCCTGCTCAATCCACTCTAACGAACAGGAAAGATTTGTTTGGATGGCAACTTTGCGAACGTTAGATAGATGGGAGAGATGAACCAGCGTTTGCTGATACCAGGAATAAATGAGTGCCTCACCCCAAGGTGTAAACAGAATCGAGAATTCATGCTGTGGATGATCGGCAATCCAATTGGCAAATTTTTCTAAGGATTGGCGATCGACAGTTAATTCAGCAGCCGACTGCTGGCGCTTGGCAAAGGGACAATATTCACAGCCGTAGTTGCAGCTTACAAGGGAACCTCGGTAGAGAATGGTGAGGTGCATAGAGTTTTAATAAATTATTACTTCAATTGGTACGTCTGCATCGATCGCTGCACCTTTTCTGAAAACAGCCAGGGGCCGATCGCATCCGATCGCTCAATACCCAATTCACTCAAGACAAGTAAATTGGTTTGTAAATGTGCCAGATTCCAGTCGATCAGGTGCTGGAGTTCAGGGAAGTCGGTGAGCACATCACTACCAAAGCGATCCCTGTACGCCAAGCCATTCAATCCTTCCTCAGACAGAAGTGAGAGCAAGATAAATCGCCGCTGTTGTTCTTCTCGATTCAATTCAAATCCATAGTCTGCCTGCTCAAAAGCGGTATCATCACAGGCTATATACTGTTCGATAATACTGCGAATCTCTTTGGTGTTCACTGCGTAATCATTGGAGTAATGCAGCGATCGCGTGTATGAACGTGCTCCACAGCCTAAGCCCACCATACCATCGGCTTGACAGCAGTAAACAGGGCTAGATGATTCAATCGCTTGATGACTACGGAACATTCGCATCGAAACTTGAGTGTAGCCTTCTGCTCGGAGAAGATCTCGTCCAGCTTGATAGCAGGCTAGACGGCTATCCTCCCATTGGCGATCGGACATGCCCAATCCAGTCAAGGGACGGATATAGAGGGGATAGAGGTAAATCTCTTCGGGTTGAAACTGGAGAGCCGTGCGAATTGAGTGCAACCAGGTGTCTACCGTTTGTCCAGGCAGCCCGTAGATTAGATCAAGATTGAGAGTCGGAAACCCAGTCTTGCGGATGCGGGTCAATGCAGTTTGCACTTGTAGAGCAGTTTGACGGCGTTGGGTCGTCAGCACTTCGCGATCGATAAAACTCTGCACACCAATACTGATCCGATCGGTACCGCGATCGCGCAAAAGCTGTAATTTCTCGACTGTTGCCGTTTCAGGTGACACCTCAACAGAGACAGGAATATCTTTCAGGGCTGCACCCATCGTGTCTTCTGCCACATCCAGAACCGCTTCTAGGGCAGCGATTGGCAACTGAGTGGGTGTACCGCCTCCTAAAGCAAATCGAGCGAATTGGGCATTCCCCAGAGCTGTTTTGACCCGCTGTGCCTGCCGCTGCACGGTGCAAACATAGTGACTCACAAAGTCATCATTATGATTGATGGTGGTGAACAAATTGCAGAATCCGCACCGCATTTCACAAAACGGAATATGGATGTACAGAAATAGGGAATTTTGTTTTTCGGTTGACCAAATTTCCGAGAGCGATCGCGCTGGAAAAGGACGGTAAGCCGTTTTGTGGGGATAGGCATAGATGTAAGCTTGGTAGGGAGATTGGGCTAGCAGGGGGGATTGAGTGGAGGGAATGAGGGGCATCGTGAAGTACCAATGAGAATTATTCTGATGGCGATCGCATATCTCGGAGTGATTGTTTCAAAACTTCAGCGGCTTGTTGCTGATGACTTCTTGCTGTTCTATCAATATCCTCATCTGTGACAAAACCAACAGAGGCACGATAACCACTTTTAAGGGCTTGCAGCCGATGTTGTGCTGCTTCAATTTCTTCATAGTTGTTCACCTTGACAGGTTGAATTCCCTGCTGGCTTAGTTTTCGCAGTGTTTCACAATGATGAGTCAGAAGTTGTTCAGCTGAGGTGTTGTGCGGAAATTGCTGCCGATGGATGTTGGGGATACCTCCTGTGGTATCTATTTCTAGCGTGTTTGTCGTCACTAAAAAGCTGCCATCTAACAACTCACTTTCCAAATCAATGGCCTTACCACCCTTCGGTGCCAACCCGATCCACTGCAACAAACGCACTAACCAAGATAGTGGAAAGTGATAGCAGGCCCCTACCGTTGTGCGATCGCTACTCAATAAGACTCGCACAAAAGTGCGATGGGCTGGATTGGTTTGGCTAATAGTGACGTCTTCAATATCCGCAATCTGGCGAAATCCTAGATTCTCTAGTGCTTTTTGAGTGCGTCGATAAAATGCTTGATTGACGTGGCGAAACATTTTGCAGTCCACTTGTTGAAAGGTATGCCGATCCGTATAAAGTTCCTGCATGGTTTGCAGTAATTTCTGAGCAAGTTCTTGGTCTGTAGGTTTTTCGTTAGACATGAGATTTAGAGAGGGTAAAAGGTTTAGGATTATCCTGTCTCTAGTCTTCCCAGGGTTGTCACGTCAAATCCTCATGGTGATGAATTGAGGAGCACTTCAGCGTAAGGAACGGTCCAAACGGTGGGGTGGGCGAGACGGTGACCAGTGTAGCCATCTTCGCCATAGGTTGTACCATGATCAGAGCAGAGGATACCGAGGGTAGGGGCGCGATCGCGTAGAGTCTGCCAAAGGGGAACAAGCGCGCGATCGATGTATTCCAAGGCAGCAGCATGAGTTGCAATTGAATCAGTGGTTGCTCCAGGGAAATAGAAATAATTGGGTTGATGGAGCGCGGACAGATTGATAAATAGGAAAACTCGCTGTGTTGAGGAAAGGACGTTGAGGCGATCGCAGGCGAGAGCAACTTGGTGCTCGGTGGAATGGCGATCGGTGACACCCAGTTCTGGGCTCCAATACTGTTCCTGAAACAAACCAGGCAAAACTTTGCCGAGCGGATTGCATTGATTGAAAAAACCAACACCACCGATGCAAATTGTCCGATATCCTCGATTTGCTAGCCCTTCTGGCAGACTGGCACCGTTGAGAACGCAAGTCTCAGGCGCGATCGTGGCACTTCCCTCAAATTGAAGGGCAAACGGACGGGGATGATGGCCAGGAGTAACGGGGGTTGGCAGAAATCCGGCAAAGAAGGCATGGTGAGCCGCATAGGTGAAGCTACCGGGGGAATGCCGTTTTTTCCAGCCAGTATTGGGTAAAAGCGCAGCGAGATGAGGCGTTCGTCCTGCTTGCCACAGAGATTGAGCGACATCATATCGTAGCGTATCAAAGGTGATGAAAATAATGTCGTGTGTACCGACGATTGTGTTGTAATTTGTAGTTCGTAGTTCGTAATTCGTAATTGATGATTTGTAATTTTGAGGCTTATCCATAGTTGTAGCTGGAATGAATTTGTAATCTGTAATTTGTCGGCTCCAATTCAAAACTCAACATTCAAAACTTCTCAAATTTGTTCTAATAGCATGGCAATTTCAGTTGTATAGGTATCCCATCCTTGCCAGGTGATGCCTTGCAGCAAATCGCCAAATGCATTGAGTTCCAGGATGTAGTGATCGCGCAAATTGGGAGCGATTAATAAATCAATGCCACAGTAGAAGCTGTGCGGAAAACAGGCAGCAGCTTGTTCACAGGTATAGAGCATTTTCTGCCAATATTCAGATGATAGTGCTTTCGGCAAGGCAGAGACTTCGCGGCGATCGTTCCCCAGATGTAAGTTGGTCATTGGGCTATTGCCTACCCGCAAAACCACCTGTCGTGCTTTGCCACCAATGACAACCACCCGCGCATCAAATTCTCGTCCTTCCAAGCGGGCTTTGGGCATCCAGGCTTCCACCTGTGCGGATTCATTGAGTAAAAAGTTGATAATATCGGCAATCTCGTATGGGTCAGAATACTGGCGAATTTTACGAGAATTGTAGAAGCGCAGTTCACCCTGTTCTACAACCCGCTCAACCGTGGTAATTGCTCGCTCTAAATGATTGCGTCGCTCGTAGGCAACCACTCCGGAAGCAGAAGACCCGTGTGCCAGTTTGACAAAGACTCGTTGGCAGTCTTGAGCATCCATCTGTTCACGCAAATGCTCATAGCTGAGGATGGACAAGTGATGCGTTAATGAATGCGGAGTTGGAATAGAGTGATTGGCTAAAATACGCTGACACTGAATCTTATCAAACATCATGATGATGTCTTCTGGGTGACTGAATACGTTTCCATGTATTTGTCTGGCCCATTCTCGTAGTCGCTGTCGCCAGCCCAAATACCATTGACGTGGATAGAGAATGCGTCCTTTATCTGCGGGTAATTGGTAAGCTGCGATCGCCCCAATTCGCTGGTGCTGTCCTGTATCATGCACTTCTGCTCCTGCGGCAATAAAGGCGCGATCGACAGCAAAATTGCGTTCCGGGGCATCAAAGCGAAACCAGAGATGGGGGGTATCCCATTCATCCAGGAAACAGCGTCCCGCTAGCAGTTCTTCATAGGGCACCAGTTCAGCAGCAGGTAAGCCCGCTCGAGTCAGCGCCTGCTGAAAGAGTTCCACGCGACGAGTTTCAGGATTGGCAATGAGAACAACATTGAGCATGGCATTACTCATGCAGTGCCAAATAGCGACTACCCTCTTCTACATCCTGCTCAGTGGCCTCAACCAGAAAAGGCAATTGCTGAAGTTGAGCGATCGCCCCTTCAGAAAGCCAGTTCCCAGAGACATCCAGTAATTTTAAATTTTGCAGATTGGGATGATTCAATAACAATCCTGCACTGGTCATCGTTCCCATCTTTAAATCAAGCACCGCAAGCTGTTCTAAAATCGGACTTTCTAGTACTTCTTTGACTAAACCATTCGTATCTTCGCAGCTACACAATCCCAAATATTTCAAATTGGGATAAGCGTAGCCTGAGAGAAGGGGGAGCATGGCTTTAGCGACCTCAGCAGCCGATCGATGCCAGCGTCCTAACCATAGCTCGAAGTATTCTAAGCCCGATAAGTTTATTGCACAAAGCTGTTCAATATTCTCATGTTGTAAATCTGCTGTTTCAATGATTAATGTTTTTAGCTTGTCATGGTGTAGTCCTGCACATTCCAATCGGTATTTACCAAAATGTCCATACACCTGCAAAACTTCCAACTTAGGGAACGCTTCTAAAAATGGGCGAATATCAAATACATAAATTTTGGATTTACGAAATTCTGGACCATCGCCCTCACTATCTCCCACGAATAATCCCTTTAAATTTGGAAACCTGGCTTGAGCATCACAGATTGCTTCTAGCGCAACGCCAAAGATATGTTCCTGATCCCAATAGTTGTGGTTAATCTGAAACACCAGTGCTTGCAATTCGGTCACGCCTGGATCTTTAAGCAGCGCTTCAAACTGGCTCAAATCATACGATCGCTCCCGTCCCGAATTGGTCATGCGAACCACATAAGCATTATTTTCTGGATCGGTGATGCCGACCTGGGGATTGTAGGTTTCAAATCGCCAATCTGCCAGCGTTGTGAAATAGGTGAGCGGTTGATGATTCAGTAAAGCTTCTCGTCCCCGTTCGTCTCCCTGCGATCGCAACAAGCGACAGGCTAAGCGGCGCACCGGTTCAGATGAATCACTCAATGCCTGAATTGCCAGGTCAATTCCACTATCGCCATACTGGATCGCCTCTCTAAGTGCTGATAATCGAGCCACTAATGTTTCACTTTTCAGGCGTTGCTTGACTCCTGCCAGACCCCCCAAGACAGCACCCATCACCGGAGGAAGCGTTTGACCCCCCAAAATCGCATCAGAACTGCGAGGCTGTGGCGTTAATTCAGACATTTAATTCTCCTTTTGCCATTGCCAAATCTTTACCACACCATCACTACTGCCTGTTACGAGCAGAGAGCTATCCTGACTGAGGGCAAGCGATCGAATCGGTGCATCGTGCGCTGCGATCGTGGTTAACTTCTGTCCTGTTGCCAAATCCCAAATCTTGATGTTGGGATCACCTGCACTGATCAGAAATTGATTGTCTGGGGTGATTGCAAGTCCACGCACCCAGTCGGGATGTCCAAAGAACGATCGCCGTAATTCGCCTGTGGCTGTATCCCAAAGTTTGATCCGTTGATCGCTGCCTGTGGCAAGAGTTTGTCCGTTAGGAGAGAGTGCCATCGATCGCACTGAGTGATCATGTCCACGTAATGCCATGACTTCCTTGCCAGACTCACAATTCCAAACTCGAATAATATGCTCTCCATAGTTCTCGCCTCCGCTATAAAGGTGTTGCCTATCAGCGCACAAGCATAGAGTAAATATAGTGCCATTATGAGCTTTCCATTTCCGTTGCTCCCGTTCAATTCCCTGGATTGACCATTGTCGTATGATTCCATCGGCACCGCCTGTGAAAAATGTTTCTCTGCCTGGATGAGCCGCGATACCCAATGTGTAACCCTCTTTCGGTTTCAACGCGAACTGAGCAGACCTGCCACCAACATCCCAAGCTGAAACGCTTGGATGAGTATGATAATCTGAGCTACCCAGAAGAAGCTGCGATCCATCTAAGCTGAAACAAAGTACATTGATATCAGCTTTGTGAAGTTGCCATTTGTTTGCTTCTGCAAGATTCCAGAGTTTTTGTTCGGTCAGGTCATACAGTTGCAATGACCATGTGCGGGGGCCTCTAGATTGCCAATGGATTGAACTGCCTCCAGCGCTGGTAACCCAACGCCGATCCGGACTTATGGCAACAGCATTAATGGGACCGATCGCAGGCTCAAGTGATTTTAATAGAACGAATGTTGGAACTATGAGAAGACTCATGGTTGATAGAAACACGAATAAGTGAATCCGATTGCTTGATTGACAACTTCTTATTCCGAAACCGCACAATAGCGCTCGTCCTCATACTCCTCATCTATCGTGCGTTGATCATCTGCAATCACCTGAATACCAGAGGGTTGCAACTGATCGATCATGGCTCCCGAAAGATAACTTGCTGAGACATTGAGGATTTCCAAATCGCGAATTGCGTCATACTCCAGCAACTTAGCGGCTCCCTCATCCGAAAGCGTGCCTAGGGAAAGATCGAGCACTTGCAGTCCTGGCAGCAGGGGCGATCGCACCAATCTATCAATTAAGTCATCAGCGAACTGGCTATTCCGTAGGCCCAAGTAGGTCAAATTAGGAAAGATCAGGTCATCTAAAATGGGTGATAAATCCTGCTCCCAGCAATTGCCACCATAGTATTCACTACCAAACCAAAATTCTAAATGTTCTAAGGCTGGAAGATCCCATTCATAAATTTGCAGTACCGTTTCTCGACTTAATCCGCCTGTTTCTAAAATAAGTGCTTTCAGATGCTCATGCAGCGCATTTTCTGGAGGTACAAACTCTAAGCCCATTCCACCTCGCACTTGCAGCATTTCCAGGTGTGGATAAGCTTGCAATAAGGGACTCATATCGCTCTGTTGCAGCCAGGAGATCTCACACTCCTCGCCGAGGATATCGCCAATGAACAATGCTTTCAAGTTGGGTAGGCGATCGCGCAACGACACCAACTGCTCCACAAATCTCTGCGAAGACGCATCACCTGTACAAACACTTTCCCCATCATCCCACATGCCAAACACCAATGACTCAATCTGCTCAGAGCCTGGTGTATTGAGCAAGGTATTAAGGCGGTCGAACATATCATCCGTGCTGTAATCATAGTCACAGCGAAACGCATAGGCAAACTGTGACGGGTTTTGCAATGAATCACCTGGGACAAATTCCTCATGAACGGTTCGATTGGCAAAGCGAGTTACATGATCACTGACAGAAGCAATTAGCCGCTCATTCAAGTTCCACAGGGGACGCGGGAGCAGCAAAGCCTCAGTATTTTTGGGCTGCCGCAGAAGCCAGCGTGCTCGTCGTCGCACTGTTTTGGAGTGATCGCCGAGTGCTTGTTCCAGACAAACTCGCCCGGCCTCTCCGTAACTCCAGGCTTGATCGAGTGCTTCTAAGCGAATTGTGAGATCAGGATTGCTCAGTTTTTGCAGAATGCCTTGAATGCCTCCTAGAATCGCGCCTTGGCGGGGAGCAGGGTTGTTACCACCCAGCACAGCATCAGAATCATGGGGATCAGAGTTGGAATGAGTCATGGTGATGAAGGGAGAAGAACGCCAGAAAACTTTGTGCAGGTTTCCCAAGATTGCTTACTGAATCTGCAAAGCATTATCTTTCGTAACCTTAAACCACTGATGGTATCCCCCACATTTTGATGGTGCCATCTCGGCTACCACTGACGATCCGTTGTTTATCTGCACTAATCGCGACTGACATAATGTAGTGAGTATGTCCTGTAAATGTTTGGAGTTCCTGTCCAGTTTGTAAATTCCAGACTTTTACAGTCCTATCTGCGCTACCACTCACGAGTATCTTTCCATCGATACTAATGGCGATCGCACTGACGCTGTCTGTATGTCCTCTTAACGTGTAGCGTTCCTCTCCAGTTTGCACATCCCAAACTCGAATAGTTCTATCCTCACTGGCACTTACAAATGTTTGACCATCAGTGCTAACTGCTAGTGACCAAACTTCTCCGGTATGGGCTTCCAACGTTGTTGACAGTTGATGAGCCACAGCATCCCAAATTCTGATTGTCTTATCATACCCTCCACTAATTAGCGTTTGTCCATTGGGAGTCACCGCAACTGCAGTCACCAAACTTAAGTGCGCAACTAATTTGCTAATTACCATTTTAGTGCGACAGTTCCAAAGTAGGATCTCACGATTCTTTCCACAGGTGGCGATCGTTTGTCCATCGGGAAAGATCGCTAGATACTCATCATCATTTGCAGGATGATATGGAATGACACCATCGCGCATTCCCCAAATTCGAAGATGAGGATAAAGATTGGCGATCGCATCACTGATATCCCCAGGAGGCAGAGGTGGCTCCAGAGTCAATATGATGCGTCCCGTCTTCAAGTTCCAAACTTTAATTGTGAAGTCCCCTCGACTAATTAATGTTTGTCCATCTGGGCTGAGAATGACTGATCGCACAAATGAATAGCCATCATGGCTATAGGTCGCCAGACATTGAAAGTAAGGGTAAGGATTGTAGGTGCGGAGGGCAACTTGAATGGTGGGTTCTGGGCGATCGTACAGCAGGCTGTAAGCTATTGGTTGAAGCTGCTCTGAGTTCGGAAATTTTGCTTCCAGTAATACCTGAATCACTAAGTCTATTCCTGGTTGTCCATAGCGAAGTGTTTCAGAAAGTGCTGCAATTTGATGTTCTACTACAGCACTGGTTAAACGCTGCCTGATTCCCGCCAGCCCACCCAAAACTGCGCCCGTAGGCGGTACTTGACCACCCAGAATTAGATCATCTTGTCTTGGTTGATTAGGGCTATGAGTCATGTTAATTCACTAAGATTATTCAGCCACAAGGCAGTAGCGTTGGTACTCACTACCATCAGGTTCTCTATAAATTCTTCTTTGGCGATCGCTAGTTACTTGGCAGTCTAATTCTGAGAAACGGGGCAGAACTTGATGAACATAGCAATCAGAAATATTCAGCGCAACAAGTGAGTGAATTGCAGAACAACTAAGCAATACCTCAGCTCCTGCATCGCTCAAAGTGCCTAATGAGAGGTCTAGTTCAATGAGCCGATCCATCAGTGGAGATTGAGCAAAGGCGATCGCAATATCGTCGGTGTACTCACTATTTCGCAAGCCAAGGTACTTTAAGTTCGGGAAGGCTTCGCCTGAAATGATTGGCATTACATCCTCAATACAGGAGTCAGCTCCATACTGATTGCTTCCTGACCACAGTTCTAAATATTCCAGAGCAGGGAGTTCTAAATCACAAATATCTGAAATGACATTTCGACTCAAACCACCACTCTCGATCGTGAGGGCTATTAAGTTGTCGTGGCGCAGTTTACTAAACCTTAGCCCTCTAGCCCAACGGCTTCCATCCCCTCGAATCTGAAGAATTTCTAGCTTAGGATAAACCTCCAGTACATAACTTAACTCACTCTGCTCAATGGAGGAGATCATATACTCCTGGTCTTCGATATCACCAATAAATAAAGCGCTTAAATTGGGTAGATATTCCTGTGTGTACAAAAGATAGTCCACTACTTTAGCAGAACTTACACCACCTCAATAACCAATAACCAACGCCTCAAGCTGGCTCGTTTGAGGATCAATCAATAGCTCCATGAACTTGTCTTCGATAGCCTCCTGCGTTTCCCAGCTCCAGCGAGGAATTCTTAATGCATATGCTGTGGCGATCGGGTCTTGAACTCCAAGTTGAGAATTGAAATCTTCAACCTTTCGATTAGCAAACATTGTGGCATGCCCCATAGGAAGCCCATCCAAACGCTGGAAGTGCTGCCAAAATTTGTGCTGCCCAAGGGCTTGTTGAATTTGAGTTTCTGTGCGATTGCGTAGCAGCAGGTATGCCTCGTATTGTGTTCTGGGAAGTGGATCGTCTAGTGCTTGAATGATGTGTCTAAATCCTTGTTCTCCGCACCTTGTACACATCCTCAGTGCATCTAATTTTGTTTCTAATGATGTGCTGTTTAGACGTGTCTCCACATTCGCCAACCCTCCCAGAACAGCTGCTTGTATTGGCGCAGGAGAATTTCCACCCAATACAGCATCCTGATTTGTTGGTTGTTCAGGTAGCCCGCTCATAAATCAACTTAAATACATGATTAAGTCCATTACTCTGAATTGCTTTGTCTCAGTTTGATTTAGTGATCAGCCCTCCGCACTTGTGCTGTTTTGATTGTACTCAGTCACCTTCAATCACTTGCTTTCTGAAGGAAGTCCCCAAACCTGAATCGTGCCGTCATTACCACCGGTAACTGCAAATTGTCCATTTGGGCTAAAAGCAACTGATGCAATGTAATGGTGGCTGTGTCCTCGCATTGAGCAGAGAAGTTCTCCCGTTTGCCAGTTCCATAACTTGATTTCACCGAGGGGATAGGTTTCAAGCAGAGTTCGTCCATCCAGGCTATAGGCAGCGCTTTGAGAACCTCTCGCGTTCAGCCGCAGCTTATGAAGCAGTTCTCCTGTTTTCAGGTTCCACTGCTGGACAATACTCCTGCTATCTACACCAATAACAGTCTCTCCATCTGGGCTAATTTGAGCAGTCAAGCAGCGGTTATGTACTCCTTTTTCCCAACTCAATGTATGAAGCAATTCTCCCGTATCTCGATGCCACACCTTGATCACGTCATAAGCCTGACTGATCATTAATTGTCCATTTGGGCTAAATTCAACAAAACGTGTATACCAAGATTTAACCTCAAAACGCTGCAATCGCTTCGCCTCCAAATCCCAAACTTCTACTCCATCTTTTTGAGTGCCGACAGCCAGCATTTGCCCATCCTAACTGATCGCAATTGCCGTTGTATCGCTTGCTTTCCCTTTCAGAGTTTTAGTTGTGTGTCCTGTCTTTAAATCCTTGATTTCAATTCGGTGATCAGAGTATCCAACACAGCAATTTTGTCCATCCGGGTAGATGGTCATTGCCCCACCAAAACTTAATCCTTGCCGAATACCCTGAAATGAGTTCAATAGCTTTCCCGTTTTCAAGTCCCAAACTTTAAGTGTTTCATTAAGACTGTGGGTAACAAGATGCTGTGAATCAGGACTAATGACAAAAATGTGGCTGTATGAACCCGTTCCTTGCACATAACTTCCTTCCAAAGTAAACAAAAGGCGAAAGAATCGGTAGGGACTATGTTCAGAAATAGCATTTTTGATCTCTAGTTCAGTTCTACAGCTTAAAACTGAATAAGCTGCCCAGCGGATTTGTCTTGACGTTTCCTGCTTGAGAACTTGAACGAGTAACTCTAGCCCAGCTTCACCGTGTTGCGATGCCTGTGTAATAGCTGCAAGTTTTACATCTACAATATGGCTTGCCAACTGTTGCTTAAGCCCATCCAATCCTCCTAAAACAACTCCCTGGTGGAGAGGGGGCATCCGTCCACCGAGAACCACATCATTGTTTTGCGGCTGTGTCTGGTCATTCATGAAGCTTTCCCTACTACAATTAATGCTCTGATTCTGTTTAGTTCAACTTAGCGATCGCCCCCCGTTCCACCAATACCCTTCCCGTTAGAAGATCTCGCACAGTTGCCACTAAAATTCGGTGTTCCGTAACTTCAAACTCCACAGCTAAGCGATCGATGCCTAACTGTCCGGGTGGTTCCAGGCGGGCCATACAGACTTGCTCGTGATTGCGCTCTAGCGATCGGTAGGTTTCTTGTTGTCGCAGTGGAGCGCTGCTCATGCGTCCCTGTGCGTCATAAGTGACTTCAGCTTCAGTCACATGAGCCACCTCACCAATATCCAAACGAATCTCGGTTTGCCCTTCTAGCGCTGCTTGCAGCGTTAAGGGTTCTGCTCGTTTACAGGGATACTTCGTGCCAGGTTCAAATAGTGAAAAATAGTTGTAAGAGCGAGAGTAGAGTTCCCAGAGCCGAATGGCATAACCGTGGCGCAAATAATCCTCCAATCCAGCAATTTGGGTGAGTGCCAGTGCCCCATGAGAAACCGCCTCAAACGGTTTATGGAGCTGAACTCGCTGCCGTCCAAAATAGGAGATAAACAATTGCTGAATTGCTTGAATCTGGCAGCTTCCACCCACCAGCAACACCTGGTCAATATCTGACTTTTGCACTCCCTTGCGAAAGCCCAATGCCAGCACTTCATCGATCGCCTGTCGCAGTTGCTCAATGAGTTGACGATTCTCTAGCAGCGTTTCAAAGTGTGATCGGCTCAAGTTCAAATCGTGGTACATCAGTTGGTCTTCATCAAACCAGCTCTCTTTTGCTTCATCGCTGCTGGAAAGGCGAATTTTAAGCTGTTCTGCGATCGCCAGTAGATTTTGCCAACCGACTTCACCTAACGATTCGTGAGGTGTGCCGATCTGCTGCAAATAATCTTCCACAATCCAGCGATCGATGTCCTCGCCACCTACATAGCTATCGGCCTTTGCCACCACTTCTGCTCGCAAGACCTCTTGTCCGCCTGCCATTGCAGAAGTACGAACGAGACTCAGATCCAAGGTACCACCGCCAAAATCTGCCACGAGCACGGTCGAGCCAGGTCGCTGTACAGCATAACCGAGGGCTGCTGCGGTGGATTCATCGACAAATTTGACATCGGGGAATCCCAACTTAAGCGCCAGATCTTGAAACCAGTTGAGATAGCGCTCAAAGGCTCCCACTGGTACCGTAAAAATCAGCAGTGATGGCTCGATTTGGAGCGCTCGAATCGCTTGCCAGATTTGCAGCAGAAACTCAACTGCTACACTGGCAGCATCGTAAACCTGTCCATCTAGGGTGCGAGCAGGAGGCTGAAAGTCTGTTGCTAAGTCCCGCTTAAACGTGCGAAAAAATCGCTGGGGTTGTTGCAGTCCCAATCGCTGCGATCGCACCATCTCTCCCAGCACCAAATCTCCTGCACCGCGAACATACACCAGGCTGGGTACAACTGCAATATTCTCTGTCCCACTAAAGCTAAACAGACGCGATAGGCTGGGAAATCGTAGCGTTTCTGGTGCCTGGGTATCAGGTTGCAAAATGCTAACCACGGTATTACTCGTGCCAAAGTCGATCGCAACAGCGGTCATGCGGTAGCTCCTGCAGGTAAGGTGCGGCTGACTTTGGCGGGAATGAGAATGCGATCGCCTTGACGGTAACCCACGAAGCGGATGTAGATTGGCTCACCAGGCTGAAGATCGGAACTATCTGCTTGGTGCAATTGAGGATCATAAGCCGCTAACTCCCACGGAGTGCCGATCGCCTGACAGCCCCAAAATTGAACCAGGTTGTCTAATGGCGTAAACATTGCCACTAGATTTCGGGCAGGCAGATCGGGCTTGCCCTCCACCATCCGCCGGACACTAGGGTATTGAGTCAACAACATCTGAACTTGCTGAAAGGCAGCTACCTGGGTATCTTGCTGCACCTGGGTCGTCTGCTGTTCTAAGGAACTGCGGAGGCGCAAACACTGTTGCTTCAAAGCTTCTACCTGGTCTTCCAGGTTTGCCTTTTCTCGCTGCCTCGTTTGTAGCGTTTCGCTGGTTTCCTGCAATTGCTTTTCCAGATCGCGCTGAATCTGTTGCGATGTTTGTTTCAACGTTTCCAGATCATGCTGAAGTGCAGATTGAGTGTCTTGGGCAGCAAGGTGCGATCGCCAGTACAGGACACCTAAGCTAACGAGAGCAGCCGCTAACCCGCCGCTAAAAATCCATGCAAGATTCATGAGATTAACCCTGCTGGAGAGTTTGTGATTGTTCCGCTACCGCATCAACTCCAACAGCATTCTCGGCATCGTCATGATATTCTGGCAATAAATCCCGCGACTCGACTTCGCCCAGCGATCGCTCCAAGCCTTCGGTCACTAACAAACAGGATTCTCCTTTACCATTGAGAACCGTTTCAGTGACTTTTCCGTCTTTGCCAATGCGATACTCAATCTTTTGATACTCTGCCATTGCTTTTACCCAATCTGATTTTGCTCAGCATATGCAACGTGTCTAGCCACGCTACTGCAAAACAGCTAAAGCCAATCTAGCTTTCCCCAATGACATGAGGCTAGGAGATGTGTTTGCTGCAAAGCAATGAATTGCCTCAAAGTTGCATATTACCCAGAGAATAAGATTCCCAGATTAGCAAGACAATTTCAAATCTACTGTCTTCATAGTTCATTCGTACTAAAAAACAATAGATTCTATCGTTCTAGAGAAGGTAAAATCAAAGCAGATTGGGCATAGGTTTATAGCCGGGGCAGCATTTCCTCATAGGTTGAGAAGCGGGCGCATCTAATGGTTGGGGGAGTCCGAGGATAAGGTCAATGACTCCTGGGAGAACAAGGAATCAAAGCGCTGATTAACCCAAGCTAAACGCAGATGCAGCAGATAGTTGAAACCATCCTCACTCCAGCGCATCCTAACGCCTTTGAAGCGCTGAGCAATCAGCCCCTTACAAGCACTCTCAACCATTCCTGAGCCAATCGGCCAACCCTGCTTTTTGAATTCCCGATAGCGCAGATGCTCTTGATGAGTGGTGAGATAATCATGCACTTGTTGCAACGTGGGTTTGGCAGACTCAGGGGTAGAGCGATAGTGCAACAAGCAGTTGAGTTCTTGAATAATGCGATGTGCATAACCGTGACGCAGTTGATGTCGTAGCCGCTCAAACCACGCTTGTGGAGTGCGATGAGGCACCGTATGGTCATAGGCTTGAGCGGCTCACCAGAGATGGCCCGATGCATGGTAGAAATCCAAGATGCCCACCGCACCGGGTGCGAAGCTCTGTTCATACAACCGCCAGAATCCCCGTGCCCCATCACTCATACACACGACTTGTGAACTACTCTCAATGCTTTGTCGCCCTGCTTCGAGTTGCAGACGCAATTGCAGGGCATCTATCGTACCGAGTACAGCAACAAGGCGATGCTGCCTCAACTCGGTCCTGATTTTTCCCGCTCGATTGGTTTTTCTACCCAAACGAGCCAGCAAGCCCACTTTCACTTCTCGCCACACAATCTTGCCTTTGGCGCTCCTAGGAGTGGGACGCAGTGCCACCGTCACGCCATCAGCGGCAATTACCAAAGGCAAGGCCACCAAAGTTGCATCGAGCGGCTCAGCTTGAGGTGGATGTCCCTGCACCCATGATTGCAGTTCTGCTTCTAGATGCTGAGTGGCTCGCTTGCCAAAGGTTTGTACCCACTGCCAAAGCGTGGCATTACTGAGATGAACGCCACTGGGTTAAGCGAATAGCCCTGTGGCTAACTCGAAGGGCAGAAGTACAGCTAAGAGACACCCCAAACGCATCAATTCCATCGAGGTTTGCTGATAAGGCTCGATGCCCAACTCTTGGTCAAAGGGAGCCTGCTGACTACCTGAACAATAATGCGGACATCGTCCAACTCGCCGTTTCCATTCTACCCAGCCAACGAGGGTGAGCATCCGACGTCCCACCCAGCCCTTACTTTGCAGGGGATAAGCGCACTGAGCACAAAAACCCCAGGTCTTTTCTTGCTGAGCTCTCTGATCTCAGATCTTGCACCAAGGCTTAAAAGGTGGCAGAAAGGGCGTGAAACTAATAGACCGCAAGAACAATGGACATTCTTGCCCACGCCCAAGAACTAATCTATCACTTGCTCGATGGGATGCCGACTCCCTACCAACGTCAAAGCCTGCAAGCTTTGC
>NZ_JACJPA010000080.1:0-36965 GCF_014695845.1 Trichocoleus sp. FACHB-591 | reverse complement strand
GAGCGATCGTACCAGTGGTCGTTGCCACCGAGAGATTCGGCAATCAGGAGATGGTGCAGTTCATTCCAGGACTCAGCAAAATGCACTTTCAGCCAGTCAGATTTGCGCCACCAGCCCATCGTTTCATACAAATGCAAGACCGAGGTGTAGGCGAAATAGGGCACCCGAGCCACCGTTTCGAGGACAAAAAATCGCGCAAAGATGCGATCGCGACCCCGATAACAGGTGTTGAGCAGCGCCTCTAAGAAGTCAACGAGCATTCGTATCATGGTCCAGATCCTCCAAAGTTTCCACCGCAACGGATAGGAATAGAATTGCCGCCTTCCTAGAGAGGTCAGTAAAAAGAGGCAAGCAAATCGGTGAGTGACTCTCACTTTGCCAAATTGTTCTCAGCAATAATATGAGCTACCTCATAAACCGAGATCTGGTTGGGTGCAGGGGGAGGCATCTTGTGATTACGGTCATTGGCTCTCATCTGGTTAAGCTGCTCTGGCATTCAGGCTACCATCGTACTTCAACCTCAGATTTCGTTGACACTTCATGAGGTAGCTCATATCTCTCTGGTACGTAGTTTGACAAAGTAGAAACATCTGGACTGGAGGATAAAGCCATGTCTCAATCAACCATCAATTTTGCAACGGCTCCTGGACATCAGGTGATGGCAAGGGCTGGAAAGAAGATTCTGCGACCGGGTGGTAAAGCTGCCACTGAGCAATTGTTTCAGTGGGCTCAATTCCAACCGGGGGAAACGGTTTTAGAGTTGGCGGCCAGTTTTGGCAATAGCGCGATCGCCCTCGCCAAACAATATGGGGTTCGGGTGGTAGGGATCGAAAAGAACCCTGAAAGTGTGGCCCGTGCTCGTGCCAATATTCAAGCCGCTGGGTTGGCAGAACAAGTGCAGGTGATTGAGGGCGATATTTTCCATCTAGAGCAAGTTCCAGGACAGTTTGACTACGTGCTGGCAGAAGCCATTCTCACCATGCAATCGGCTTGAGGCGATCGCCAAAATCTTGCAGAGTATTGGCGATCGCCTCAAGCCAGGAGGGAAGTTCCTCTCTCATGAGTTGTTAGCCCACAATCGGGAAGTAGAAATTCATCAAGCATTGGCAGCCACGCTTCGAGCCAACTCAACTCCGTTATCTGAGGCCCACTGGATTGCAGCTTGCGAAACAGCCGGATTACAAGTTTTACAACATCAGGTGGGAGCGATGGGACTGCTCAACCCAGCCCGAATCATTCAAGACGAAGGACTGGTCAATGCAATCAAATTCTTCTGGAATGTCCTTACTCGTCCTCAATTGCGCGATCGCCTGCTGTCCATGCGGCGAGTGTTCAAGCAGTACGAACAGGAGTTAGGTTATCTCATTTTGTGTGCAGAACGGAACTAAATTAGGAGACAAACGATGACTACGACAATGCAGACTCCCTCATCGCTGACGGCTCAACTCAAAGACAAACTGGAGTATCCTGACACAGGAATCCTCAGCCAAGTGTTACTCAAACTTCCTCATTGCCAATACACTCTCTTGTCTCTAGCCGCAGGCACTGAGATTGCGGAACATAGCTCAGCTCGCAACGCCGTGGTTCAAGTACTGGAAGGGCAAGGAACGCTGAGATTAACAGGACAAGATATTCACCTAGAACCGGGTGTATTTGTGTGGATGCCTGCTAATGCGCCTCATGCATTAAAGGCATCAGCAAACCTGGCGTTTCTGCTAACACTTTCGGATGCAGGTTAGTGGTCTATTTTTTGCTGGGGGTAACAGGGAGCGAATCTGCTTCTATCGTGCCTTGGGCGATCGCATCCAGCCTTTCCCAATCTAAGATAGTAATTTTCCCACCTCGGCTGTAAGCAACAACTGAGTGCAATTGCCTGAAGAGCCGCACACACTCTTCGTAGGTGATGCCGATGCTGCGAGCAATCTGGTAGTGAGCAAGGCGCAAGGTGAGGCAAGCTCCCTGTGCAGTCGTTTCTGTGCCCTGCTCTGTCGCTGAATATTCGATCAGGCGAGCTAAGCGCACGATCGCCCGTTCTGAAACGAGCCCATGCACGACTTCATGCAACTGCTGAAGCCGCTGATTCAAAACAGCCATCATCTGTAGCGCCATTTCTGGGCTCGCTTGGATCACTGCCAACAGCGCTTCCCGGTCCACCATCAGCACTTGAGCTTGAGCCTCAGCCATCACAGTGGCAGGAGCAATGCCATTACCAAAGAGAGCAGGAGCCGCAAAGATATCGCCACTCGTCAAGGTTCGCAGAATCGTTTCTTTCCCACTCGCTGCTGTTTTTGAAACTCGCAACAGTCCCTGAATCAGAGCATAGAGGCGAGGGGGCAGGCGATCGCCCTCGTGAGAGATGATTTCCCCGACTTGATAGGTTTGAACCACCGTGTGGGGCTGTAGACTTGCAAGTTGCTCTGACTGTAGCTGGGCAAAGATGGAAATGGATGCAAGTTGCTCAACGGTTGCTTTCATTCACCAGGCTCACGACTTCTGCGGATTCCGTATTTAACCTAACAAAAGTTGATTAATCTGAGGCAACAGGATGACTTCATCGCCGTTAAATGCAGCCCTGGCAACTTCCTCTCCTAAACCACACGCCCAAGCTTGGGATCGGCCCACGGTTTCTCTAGATAAAACTACCTCCAAAGTTGAAAAGCTCGCCAAACTCTATTTAGAAGGAAAACCTGCTCAGATTTTGGAGCAAACCCAAGCGGAGCTGTGTGATTGGCTGATGCAACAATTCAGACAAACTCCACTCAATGCTCAATTCTCGGATGACCTACGCTATCAACAGGTTGCCGAGATGTTTATGGATATTGAAAATGATCATCTGTGGGTATCTGCTGAGGAGGGATACGACAATTCTATTTACTCAAACCCATTTTATGGATTTGCCTTTCTTGTCATGCACGACTATGACCACTACTTAACCGGGAGTGATTGGACCCTGGGCGGGGAAATCACAGCTTACAAGGCGGCGGCCAGTCGAGTGCCCAGTTTAGAAATTCAAAAAATCCTCTACTCTCAGATTGTTCTCAGAGCAGCAGCTTACCTCTATTTAGGACATGCACCTGAACCCAAAACCGTTTTTCCCTAGCGCATTACAGATATGGTTAAACTCAGCGGAGCAGTCCCCCACTCCGCTGAGTTTAACCATACCCCTAGATAATGATCTTGAACGCATCGACGATCAAGGCGGTATTGTTGCAATTAGTGGTAAGGTCAGGCCTAGTGATCGGATTCAAGTTGAACAACGCATCTCCAGCATATTCTCACTGCGGTTGCCCATTACTTGAGCACTGAATAGTCTGGTCACCATTGATGATGGTGCCAATCACATGTTCGATATCAATTCGATGATGCTTGGCTAGCCAAATATTACCCCAATAAATTCAACAAAGCTGGCAGCGCTGACAACAGTGGAAATTCAAGCCCTGGCGGCGTGTAAGGTGGCCTGGAATGATGGGCATGAGTGCACCACACTATCCAGCAACAACAGCCGCTCTCGCTAATTTGACCGACGATTTAACAATTATTAGGACTTCTACCATGAGATTATTTTCAAAACGTCAGTGGGTTTCTGCAACGGTCATTGCCAGCATCCTGCTGGTCAGAGCACTGGGTTCTACCGCCACCGCCAGCCAACCCCCTATCGCCACGATTCAACGCCTCACCGCTGGTGACCGGGCCTGTTATGTAGAGCTAAAAGACGATAGTGGAAAAACCTCAACCGAATTTGCCGAATTCAACATTTGTGAACAACAGCTAGTGGGCAAACGGGTACGTCTCACCTACGAATCGGGTAATATCCTCGCAGAAGCCTGCCAGGGAAATCTCGACTGCGGGAAAAGTGAGACGGTCATGCTAATTAGCCGGGCAGACGTTTTAGCGCCAGTCAATGCACCGACAAAAACCATCCAAGCTCTAGCTGACGGCAATTATCGTTATTGGAATGGAACGACCAATCAGAGCATCGTTTCCGACGAAACCCTCTTAGCCAATGGCGGCATCGTGTTCCACTTCCGCAAGCAGGGGAATAACGTGTCTGGAGTTTTTTCTTATGTGGATGGAGAAGCGATTTGTG
Organism: Trichocoleus sp. FACHB-591; assembly: GCF_014695845.1. Classification (NCBI taxonomy): domain Bacteria; kingdom Bacillati; phylum Cyanobacteriota; class Cyanophyceae; order Leptolyngbyales; family Trichocoleusaceae; genus Trichocoleus; species Trichocoleus sp. FACHB-591. The sequence goes on along the minus strand of NZ_JACJPA010000080.1, from coordinate 32,878 downwards.
TCAAGGGACAGGCTAACGGCAACACCGTTAGTGGCCGTGCAGTCCAAACCCTCCAGGGCGCTTCTGTGCGGAGTGCAGGAGAATCTTTTGCAAGTTTTGGTCCCAGTAAAGCTTTATCCGTCCGACGAGGATACAAAGTTAACCGCCAGGTGGTTCGCTATGATAGCGCGCTCCTGAATCTGGCTGGGATGAATCGGATTAATGTAGGCTCCCGGACACCTAGGGGGTGCGTTTGAAGAACAAAAAGCTGAGCTAGGAAGGTGCTCGCCTGGGCCTAGTGGAAGTTAGCACAGGACTTGGAAGGTTAGGCTCAAAGAGAGTGGAGTTCTAAGCAGGCATAATCACCTCCAAGACTTGCTGACAAGATCGCCCCTGAGCAAATAGTCCGAGAGTGGTTAACCTAATAACGAAGTGATCGCCCTTAGAAACTCAGAAGCTCAGAGACGCGATCGCCCCCTCCAGATAGCGTTGGAGGGCCTGCAAGCTACGGTGTCCTGATATCTCCTGAATGACTCGTAATGGCACTCCGGCACTACTCATCCGGGTTAGAGCAGTTCGTCTAAAACTGTGAGTACTCACTCCCACCAGCCCCAAGCGATCGCACGTCTCCCGCAAAATCTCATCTGCCGACTTAGGATTGATGTGCCCGCGCCCGTGCCGTCCGGGGAAGAGGTACTGCTTGCCCGCCCCGGCGCGGTACGTCTCCAGGTATTCCTTGAGAACCGAATTGACCGGAATCTGGCGCGTCTCCTGCTTGCCCTTTGTGTTGGCCTTGCGGAGCGTCATCTTGGCTCTGACCCCAGCAGCATCGTAAGCATCCGTTGTGAGCATCGTGCAGGCTTCGCTAATGCGGCATCCAGTGTAGAGGCAGATGCCAAAGAGAGCACGATCGCGATCGCCTTCCAATGCCTCAAACAATTTTGCAATTTCGTCGGATGTTAAAACTTTGGCTTGGCCATGTCCATCTACATCTCACCAACCTCATTCTTGGTCTTTAGACTAAAGCGGCTCCTCGACGGTTATTGCAACAGGGACCGTTCCGCCCGCTCGGTCCGTTGCAGTGCGTGGTTATCCCGCACTGGCTTCCGCGCGCCCCGACCAGTAATTTGCGATCGCCTGATCAATCTCGTCGCGTTGAAACTCGTCGGTCTCGCGCTTCAGCTCCAAATAGCTCACGATCGCGCGCGCCTGTTCACGATCGAACACTGTGAACTTGTGTCTCTTCTCGTCGAACCACGTCCGTTCTCCGTAACGGCGCGGGTTAACGCGTTCGCCTCTTCTCTCGTCCGTCAGGCCGTGCGTCAGGTGGAAAACGGGGTCGTGCATGTCCAGCTTGCCATCAATATCCGCGATCATGTATGCCGGCAGATAGAACCGAAAAGCTTCGTCTGAGAAGAAGCTGAGGGCAGACCCATATCCGTCCGGCGCGCGATCAATGAAGGCTGGGTCGAGCGATTGCCAATCGGTCTTGCCTTTGAACTCCTGCTCAAGCAGGAATGGCTCGTCACCTTCGTTGCTGCCGCGTAGGCACCAATCGCCCGGGAACTCGACGCTCGCGAACGCCGAGCGGATCTGCAATTTGACGGTTTCCGAGTTGGGCATGGGCTTTGCGGGATAACGTTGTAGTTGAACGGCGGCAATCAATTTCCGCATCATAGCCAATCGCCCTTATTCCGCCGTTCCAACGCAGGGTTAGACGGCATCCTCGTCAACCCATGCCAGGGCAAAGGAACCAATGACCAGTACCAAAATTACGAATGGGAGAATATCAGGTTTCTGAGGGTGGCGCGATAATCACCTTTCCCCCCGAATCTTGATACCCTTGTGCTGCTAGTCTTAAAGAATATACTGCTGTTTTTCTTTATATTACGAGTAGCTAGCGAGGATCAAATTTTAGATATGGCTTTTGAGCAAATCGAAGCATTTTTAAGGAAAATGCAGTCTGAACCTGAACTTAAAAACGAGGTGCTCGCAGCATCAACTGCAGATGATGTTGCGCGAATAGCACTAAAGCTTGGTTTTGAATTTTCAGGGGATGAATTATTGAGAATGTCAGGTCAGAAAGTTGGCAGCGTTACTGTTAGAAAAACTGATCTTCCTGGAGAGTACAACTAGGGGGCACGCGAGAATTTGTAAAAAATCGTACGCTAAGGAATCTCATCCCCAATCAAAGCACCATGATGATTGGTATTACCCTTTCAACATCAGGGAAATAGTACGCTGGGGTTGTAGTTTTAGTTCTTGAAAACGGTTGTAACTGGGAAGACTTGCCTTCATACTTGCCTCCCTACTCAACTGTCTACTGGCACGTGCATTCAGTGGCGAAGTGCCTGCGGTGGCTCGATGGGCGATAGAACGATCCAATGCTTGGATGGAGCGTTGTAAAAGTCTAGTAAAGAGCTTTGAGCGAACTCTGTCTCATGCAACAACTAAGATTAACCTCTGCTTTGTCAGGCTAATGCTCAAGCGGCTTACAGCCTCTCCTTGAGATCTCAAATGGGTTCTATAGAGGCAGATGCCAAAGAGGGCGCGATCGCGATCGCCTTCCAGTGCCTCAAACAATTTTGCAATTTCGCCGGGGTCAGTTTTACTTAATTCGTTAGCGCTGTTAGCGTTGCTTACACCTTGACCCAAAAATATTTGGCCAAGCTTGAGGCATCGATGCTAGCAGTGCTTTCAAGGCGCTCAGAAATACCAAAGCAGATGATTGGGACTAGAGTAGAGTGCCTGAGGTATGAGTGAGCAAACTCAAAGCTTTGTCAAAAACCACAGGATTGAGCCAAACAGAATTAATCTATGAATTAATCTATGAAGCGATCGGGCAATACCTAGGTGAGGATGTCGCGACCGTGGGCGATCGCCTCCCTACCATTGAGGGTGAGGTCACAGCAACCGACACCTTACCTGACAAAAAAGCTTCGCTATGAACTGGCGGGGCTGCTGTTAGAAAAAACTAATAATTTGATAACTACTGGTTTGCCGATTTAAGCACTTCTATTTCGACAGCTAGTGTTCTAGGGTATGTATCAATACCTGTTATGTATTTTACTAAATCGAATATTACATCGTCAGTGTTTTTTCGCTCTCAAAACTAAGCTTTTAGGTAAATGTGTTATTTACTACGCAGTACTGTCAAAACTTAGTAAAGAGTAAAGCTATCGCGTTTAGGCATTGCATGTATCCCCTAGTGCTATCACATGACCTCGTTCAACCTTTTAAGTTCTGGTATCAGAACGAAGTTTGCGAAGGCATGTGCTCTGATATGGAAATCTACCGCCTTTCGGGTACATACAAGGCTGAAGATAGGCAAAAAGCTTTTGCCTTGGGGATTGCCATGGAAGAGCATGGGGCTCATGTTCGCATCACTTGCGTGAGACATGAGTATAAGGTGTGGGTCAGCTTAAGAACTCTACATGTGGCTGCATTAGTTCCTGCTACGTCAGTGGCAAAGACGGTATAGAGACTAATTTCGGGCTTTGAACGTTGTGCCCATGGCTACAGGAACTTAAAACTGGAAGCTGCACACTTAGTTAAAATTGATGTGCTAACAGGCGTATGGTGACCTCAGTACTTTTATCATTTTCTTTAACGCTACCCCTGTTCTTTTAGCAGAAAAAAGTGCATTCAATTTGGTAGCAAGTTGTTATCGAGATAACGTTGCTTGAGAACTGGGGACAATATTTTGGCTGCTGACAACCTGAAGTTTCAGGGCTCCACGATCCTGGTCGTAGACGATGAGAAGTCTGTCTTAGAGATTATGGACGTTGTCTTGACTTTTTACGGTGCCGAGGTGATAGCAACAACCTCAGCTCTGGAAGCCTTGAGCCTTCTATCTGCAAGGCAGCCTGATTTAGTAGTCAGTGATATTTCCATGCCTGGGATGGATGGTCACGGCCTCATACGTTGTATTAGAGGGTTACCTCCAGAGCAAGGAGGGCAGATACCCGCATTAGCCCTGACAGCATTTGGAGACCCTAGAACTAAGCAAAAGGCACTCACAGCAGGTTTTCGGCATTTTCTGGTCAAGCCAGTCGATCTTCCTGAGTTGATTGAGGTATGTGCAAAACTCATCAAGACTTCGCAAGGCCAACGATCGCGCCCCCACTACCTATCTTAGTTCTCACACCCCACCCCGGCCCTGTCGAACCCGTACGGAGCCGGGGCCATTAAAAAAACGACCGCCCCCTCTTCTACCTCGAGGAGCGATCGCTTACCTTTTGGAACTTGATTTTACTTTGTTTTGTATCACACTACACCTAATAAACCTTTGGCTAAACCAGTATTACCCTGTCACTGCGCCGTTAATGAATGACTGAGGCGACAAATAAGCGGGTACATTCCCCCATAGGCACCAAGGGTTTCCTCTGAGAGGATAAGAGGTATAAAAGCCGTCAGCTAGCATTTAGTACCCAAAGCGCATATTAAAGCCGTTGGCTGGCATTTAATATTTCAGAAGCAGCCTCGATCACTAGATTGAGGCTGCTTCTTTTGGTATTGAGATACTTAAGTCCGAAGTATCAGCTAAATTCTTCTACGTAGTTGATCAACTTAAGCCCCTTCTGCTGGGCTAGTTCTAGAGCAAAATTGTAGGCTACTTGGTAGTCTGCTTGGCTAGAGACAAAACGGCCTGTTCCATAATCTGACTCATTGTCAAGGTAAAGCACAACAGCACTTTGCTCAATGTAGATGGAGTAAAGAACAACTTGTGTCTTGGTGCTCATGAAAATGGGAAAGCTTGTAGGGAATTGCTATATTTTCTACGTTGAGTGGCATAGATGAAAACTACCAACAGAAATATTTATTCCTTATGGCTGTAGAAATATCAGTGACGAATAATGGCTTGGCTAGCAGAAAGGGCGATCGCCCCTCTAACTTTCCCCATGAGTTGCGCAATCAAGCTTTCCGGAGCGCACGGCTCAGGCAAATGTTGAGCTAATCAAAATGCTGGATACAGCGTCTAAAAACCTAAATTTGTGGAGATGCAGGCAATTGCATGCTTAATTTTGTTCATCCCATTACGATGGCCTAACCAGAGTCGGCAAGCCTCATTCACCAGCCCTTTTTCTGTATCCGTTAAAAGTTCTTCTGGTTTTTCTGCGGCCAAAATCTCGGCAGCTTGTAAAGCTAGTGAGTATTCCACACCGCCCTTAATAAACTGAGCTAGGAACACTTTTTGTTGTTCATGAAATGATTTGGTGGCGCTAGTGTCGCTCAACATAGGGAAGAAAACGGTTTTATTTAATTAGCTTCTCCTTACCTCTAAAGATGCCACCACCTCCCCAGGGTAGATATTGATGAGCTCGTTTATGGAATAAGTAATTGCATTTTACTGGTCTTATTATTACTCTGCTCAAAATCCAAAATTTCCAGAACATCAAAGCTGGGCTTAGGTTTCGCGTCACCAGCGCGATCGGCAGCAACGAGTTGAGGTGACAGAGTTTTGGCGAGATTAAGCTAAGTCAGAGTGTCTTCAGGATTGGGCAAGAGGGGCAATGTGTGCAGAAATGACGCCAAGTCTTCTAAGCAGAGGTAAGGTAGGCTCGTGAAATAAGGGTTTTCAACCCAATAAACAGTTTCATTCTGAATCGTGGCAGTTTTGAGAAGATAGCCTCGACCTAAGGCAAGATTGACCACCCCATTCATGAGCAAACCCCCGTAACCGTTAGGCGTTATGGCTTTGTTAGTAAACTTCAGTATCGATTGAGCTACTTAAGATACTCATCAGCAAAGTTGCTCAATCTGCTCCGCTACATGATGGAAGAGGAGCCGAGCTAAGGCAGCATAACCCGATCGCCTCTTCTACAACTCAACCAGGGGCGAGCACTTGTCTAAAACCTACTAGTAAGATTCGCAATTTTTGAAATCCAAAAGCTGTAAGGCTGGAATTTTTATTGTGATTCCAAGCTACTCAGTGTATGTAGTAATCTATACCTAGACGAAGGGAACCTTAGAAAATCTCATTAGATATCTTTATGAACCTCGATGAGTTTGAGGCCCAGGTTAAAGATGCGCTTGAAGTTGGCCTCAACCGACTCCAAACAGTTACGCTTTTGGTCGTAAACCTAGAGCAACAGCTCGAATCGACCCGACAAAGCATCCAAGAGCTAACTCAAGTTATTGATAACTTCATTACTGCCGAAAAACAAAAACGAGACCAAGACTAGAACTGAGCCCCTCTTAATGGCGAAAGGACTATCTACCACAAACTTTTTCAATTGCAGCGACTAGCTCTTCTGGGTGGCTCGGCTTGACAAAATAACCCTGCACTCCCAATTGCAGGGCTCGTTGGCGATCGGCTCGAAAGGCGAATGCTGTAAAGACAATGACAGGGATATGCTGAAACTCTATGTTCTGTCGCAGTGCTTCCATTAGTTGGTAGCCACTGATGTCGGGTAACTTCAAGTCTAGTAAAACCACATGCGGCTGAAACTGAGCCAGAGTTGAGAAAAAGCTACTGCCCTCTGCCAAACTCACCACTTGATAGCCTTGATGAGTGAGGTAGTCATTCAGTAGTAATCGATTAAAGTCATCATCCTCAACTAACAAGACTCTTATCGCTGGGCTCGGTTCAGAAATCGGGGCATCTGGCATGTCACTGCTTACGGGTGAAGGGCAAAGCTAAAGCCTGGGTCAAAGTTACAGCTTTTGAGCCTTTGCATGTTGCACAGTTTACATAGCTCAGTGATCAGATTTCCAGAGTGCGATCGCCCCCTCCAACTCCACCTCTAAGAAGCAAAAGCTAGGAGATGAGGTAGCGTAATTGCTAGCTCTGTGACCATGAGCACTTAAGAAAATAGTCAGAGAAACTTCAGGTCAAGGCCGCACCACTTTTCAATGGCTACCGTTCCTCAGAAAACCACTTAAACTTGCTGGCTTTACCCGAAGCACAACGTCAGGACAGTTGGAGTGGTGTAATCAGATACAAAAAGTAAAAATGATTGATATTACTTACTTTTTAGTAATGCTTCATTTTATTTGGGAAAATTATAAGTAATTATCTTATGCGGTAAATATTCCTTCCGTTAAGTATCAAGAGGCTGGACCTTAAACTCAGTGGTGTGAGGGGGATAACTGATGCAACGAAATAGGATGAGTGAAGAGCCAGACATCAAGTCACGCTTGAGGGGCATTTCAATTCTCTTGGTTGAAGATGACCCAGACACCTCAGCGATATTCGATTTGTTTTTAACTCACATGGGAGCCACAGTCGCTACAGCAACAACAGTGAAAGCAGCTCTCAAAATGGCGGAAGAGGTTCACCCAGATATTCTGATTAGTGATCTCCAGTTACCCGATGGCAACGGTTATGCTCTGCTCGACATGATTAGAAAACTTCCATTGAGTTCATCCAAGCTAATCCCCGCAATCGGGATGACTGGACACAGTACTCCCTTTTCAGAACCTGCTTACAATCAAGAGGCACTATCGTGCGGGTTTCAGAAGTTTTTGGCCAAACCCTTCAGTATTGATGAATTACTTGAAGCGATCGCTGAATTCACCAGAGATGCAGCTCAATGCAAAGCCCCATGAATACCACAGATTCTACTGCTTGGGTTGAACCACCCTTAGAGGCTACTTGGCAACTGAGTGCTCACAACGAGGGGAGTTGGGAATGGTCGCCAGAGTTCGCTGCCTGGATGCGCTTAAAACTCTCAAGAGAGTTAACTGCTGAAGAACTAGATGATATATTGCGGCTGAATTGTTGCAGCACCCTAGATGAACTAATTCGATGGCTTAGTGTGCCCAACTAATGGTAAGGGCTATTAGCCCAAAAGACCATCACACCAATGCGTCAGAAGCTTAGAACCGCAATCGCCTCCTCTAGTTGCAGGTCCGATATCTCTAGATATCGCTAGAGTGCCTGCAAGCTGCGACGCCTGGATATCTCTTGAATTACCCGTAGCGGTATCCCTACACTACTCATCTGGGTCCAAGCAGTTCGTCTAAAGCTGTGAGTCCTGACCCCTACTAGTCCCAAGCGATCGCTTGCCACACGCTTTTACTTGAAGCAACTCACCCATGAATATGAGCCGGAGTCTTAGGGCTTCTTAGGTGCGGCTGTCGCAATCGCTCGACTTCAGCAAATGTTGGGCCAAACCCTTAAAAACCTCTTCTAGGTCAGAATACGTAGATAATACTAACAATTTGCAACATCAACCACGTAAAATATTGAGAGCCTGTTGAAGAGATTCTTACAACTCAAAGGTCCTTCTATGTATCCTCTCGTCTTGTCTCATGAGGTCGTTTCAACTTTTTCCTTTTGGCATGAAGGTGTACTTCAGGAAGGTATTGCCTCTGGTAAGGAGCTGTACAGCTTCTATAAAAAGTTCGATGCTGCTCAAAGACAGGAAGCTTTCAGTACGGCAGTAAGTTTGTCGGAGACGGATATTGAAGTTTGTATTACTTGTCTGCCGACTGAATACAGAGTCTGGGTTAGTCTTAGAAAATTGGAGCAGGTTACATTGTGTTTTTTATCAAATGCACAACCAGAAGAAATGCACAACCAGAAGAAGCAATGCTTGCTTAACGAGCGTGAAAGAGGTTAATCACCATGCTTACCAAGCACGACTAAACTCTGTTAGCACTCTACCCTCATAGAAAGATTTGTTGAACTTGCGCCAGCTTGGACCTAGCTGAAGCTTCTGCAACGAAAACAGCAGTTTGAAGAGGCGATCGCCCTCATCGCCACCATCGAAACTGACCGAGCAGCCGCAGCGGACCTACAAGACGAGAAGGCGACGCGACTCCGTCAGACTGACGTCATGATAAACAAGAGTGAAGATTTGTTTGCACGGTGGGTTTATGTAATTTGCAGGCAGCCTAGTATTAGTTGCAACTTCTAGGTACGTAAACAACGGTGACAGCACCACTTGACTATTGACAGTACAGCGTCTTCGGCCAGGTCTGTCAAGCGTTAGCTGTGGGGCAATCCTGGGAATTTTTAAACGGCTAGAGCTTGATAAAAAATTCTTTGCTTATAATGAAAAGTCAGCGTTTCCTCAGAGATAAGACGTTTCCATTACAATTTGTTCTCGTCCTTCCCTTCGTCCTCCAGATTTTTGCCGCTGTGGGTCTTGTCGGTTATTTGTCTTTCAAAAACGGCCAGAGCGCGGTTAACGATTTGGCAGAACAGTTGCTGGATCGCACCAGCGATGTGGTCGATGAACGTCTGAAGTCTTATCTAGCCCTGCCTCAAATCCTCAACCAACTCAATGCTGATGTGATTCGTCGGGGCATGCTCGATGTGCGCGATCGCGAAGCGGTGGGGAAGTATTTCTGGGACCAGATGCAAGCGTATGACCTCACCTACATTGGGATGGGCTTAACAACCGGGGAGGGGTTAGGAGTCGCTCGTTACGATGGCAAAACCATCACGATTGATGACTGGACCGCAACACCCCCGAAGAACGTCACGAACTACGCGGTTGATAACCAAGGCAACCGTACTCAAGTCAATGGCCGATGGGATTGGGACAGCTTCAAGGAGCCCTGGTATACCGAACCCATCGCTGCGGGTAAACCGATTTGGGCCAAGATTAGTGCGTTGAATCTGCCTACACCCTACATCGCGGCCTCAGCTAGTCGCCCCATCTACGACGCACAAAAGCGTTTGCTCGGCATGATTGCCGCTGATATTCACCTGATCAAGCTGAGTGACTTCCTCCGCAGTTTAGAGATTAGCCAATCGGGGCAAGTGTTTATTATGGAGCGCGATGGCACGCTGATTGCCACCTCTAGTCAAGAAGAAACCTTTACCCTGAGCAAGCAAGCGATTCAGCGGGTACGAGCGATTGAGAGCTCTAACTCCACCGTTCGTACCATCGCCCAGTCCATTCAAGCCACCAACGGGTTTCAGTTCATCACAAAAGATACAGACTTTCAGCTTGACGTGCAGGGAACACCGTATTTTGTCGATGTGAGACCTTGGCGCGATCAGTATGGTTTAGATTGGCTGCTTGTCACCAGTGTGCCAGAGAATGCATTCATGGCCCAAATCAATGCGAATACCCGCACCACAATCGCGCTCTGTTTCGGTGCCTTAGTGGGGGCCATTGGCATAGGCTTGTTTACCTCTCGTTGGCTGGTTCAGCCGATTCTGCGTCTGAATCAAGCCAGTGAAGCAATGGCCTCGGGTAATCTAGAGCAAGCGGTAGAACCCAGCAATATTCAGGAACTCAATACCCTCTCCCACTCCTTCAACCACATGGCAGGACGGTTGAGGGAGTTGTTTACGGCTTTAGAGCATAGCAAGGAAGTCTTAGAAGAGCGGGTCGATGAACGCACGGCTGAACTCAAACATACCTTGGCAGAATTGCAACGGACCCAGGCTCAAGTGGTGCAAGGTGAGAAAATGTCGAGCCTGGGGCAACTGGTAGCTGGAGTGGCTCACGAAATCAACAATCCGGTTAACTTCATCCACGGCAATCTGACCTACGTGCAGGAGTACACAGAGGATTTATTAGAATTTGTGCAGCTGTATCAGCAGCACTATCCTCGCCCGATTCCGGAGATTCAAGTGGCGGCGGAAGAGATGGATTTAGAGTTTTTGCGCGAAGACCTGCCGAAGATGCTGACTTCGATGCAACTAGGAACCAACCGCATTCGACAAATTATTCTCTCTTTGCGCAACTTCTCGCGGATGGATGAGGCCGAATTTAAGGCGGTCGATGTTCACGAAGGCATCGACAGCACGCTGTTGATTCTGCAACACCGTCTCAAAGCCAGACCCGAACGGCCAGAAATCGAGGTTATCAAACACTACGCGAAGCTACCCTTGGTTGAGTGCTACGCCGGACAGCTCAACCAAGTGTTTATGAACATCTTGGTTAATGCCATTGATGCGATCGAGGAAAACAATGCCAAGCGCACTTACCCAGAGCTGAAAGACCATCCCAGCCGCATTACCATCCGCACATCAATGGTTGACGCTGCCTGGATAGAAGTGGCGATCGCGGACAACGGCGTGGGCATGGCGCAAGCGGTGCAAAAACGCATCTTTGACCCCTTCTTCACGACCAAGCCATTGGGGAAAGGCACTGGAATGGGTATGTCGATTAGCTACCAAATCATTACCGAAAAACATCGGGGCAGATTAGAGTGCATTTCAACACCTGGCAGGGGCACTGAATTCGTGATTCGAATGCCGCTCCGCCAAGCAGGGCGGCAAGCAACTTAGCTGCTCATCCCGGCAGGAGCAGAGTTGTAATCACTCACTATCTTTCTCTAAACTGGGGTTCTTTCTATTCCCCTACTCACTTTCTTCCTATCAAAGTTGTGATTGCTTTGATGAGTTTATCGGGTTCAACGGGTTTGGTGAGATGCTGTTGAAATCCTGCTTGCAGAACTTGCTGGTAGTTCAACTCTCCCGCATAAGCAGTGAGGGCGATCGCTGGAGTTTGCCCACCCCGCTCTAGTGGTAAGGCTCTCAGTTGCTGCATCAGCATATAGCCATCCATGTGCGGCATGCCCACATCACTGACAATTACATCTGGAATAGACTGCTCTAGAACTTCCAGCGCTGCTAAACCAGAGCTAACCGCTGTGACCTTCGCCCCGTTTTGTTCTAGCAAAAATGCCTGAAATTCACGGGTATCGGTATCATCATCCACCAGTAAAACTTGGATGTTGTCCAAAGGTGCTTCTGTTTCTGTTTGGGTACGGCTGGGTCGAGGACTGATAGATGCTGTTTGCGGCATGACAGGCAATTGCACGATGAAGGTTGCCCCTTGATTCTCTCCGGCGCTCTCAGCCCTCACCATGCCCCCGTGCAGTTCCACGATTTGCCGCACGATCGCCAGACCCAGACCTAGCCCCCCAAATCTACGAGTGGTGGAACCGTCTTCCTGGCGAAAATACTCAAACACATGCGGTAGAAAATCGGGATTAATGCCCTTGCCCGTGTCGATTACCTGAATTTGAGCCGATTGACCGATTTGTCTCAGTTCAACCGTGACCTGTCCACCGCTAGGTGTGAACTTAACGGCATTCGTCAGCAAGTTCCACACAACTTGCTGGAGGCGAGCCGCATCACCAAAAATGGGAGCGATATCCGAGGTGAGGTCCAGCACGATGGCAATGCTCTTAGCTTCTGCCGCTAACTGCACGGTTTCAAGGGCAGCAGAAATCACGAACAGCAAACTGGTGGGGGTTGCGGTTAAGGCCAGCTTGCCCTGCATAATGCGGGCAATATCAAGCAGATCTTCAATCAGTTGCGATTGTAGCTTGGCATTGCGCTCGATCGTGGCGATGGCTTCGGCTTGCCGGGTCGCATCGAGTTTGCCATTTTGCAGTAACCGCGTCCACCCCAAAATCGGGTTCAGGGGCGATCGCAGTTCATGCGACAGCACCGCTAGAAACTCATCTTTGATCCGATTCGCCTGTTCAGCTGCGACGCGGGCGGCTTGTTCGCGTCGCAAGAGGTGTTCTCGTTCAGCCTCAGCCCGTTTCTTCTCACTGATGTTGAGGACGGTGCCGATGAAGCGGCAGGCAATACCTGCGGGGTTGAAGAACGCTCTCCCTTTTGCCGCAATCCAGCGTGCTACCCCATCTTCGAGGCCGATCGTGCGGTATTCAATATCATACTCACCGTTACTTTCAGGGTTGAGCGCAAACTGCACTATTTGATCTGTGCGCTCGCGATCCTCTGGATGTAACCCAGATAAGAAAACATCGTAGTTAATCTCTGATTCAGGTGACAGCCCGAAGGCAGCTTTGCATTGGTCGTCCCATTGCAGGACACCTGTGATCGGGTTAAAGTCCCAGATGCCCAGCTCGGCTGACTCCAATGCCAACCGCAAGCGATTTTCACTTTCGCGCCAGGCGGCCTCAGCCTGTTTCCGATCGGTGATGTCTGCCAGTGCTCCAGGAAAAGCCAGCGGCGTCCCATCCGCACCATATTCAACGCGACCTCTTGCCACCAGCCATCGCTGCTCACCCGTCGCTGTGTGGACACGGTACTCAGCGACATATTCCTGGCCCGTTTCAATGGCTTGATGAATGGCTGCGACCACTCGGGGGCGGTCTTCTTCGTGCATCGCCTGTACAAATTGTTCGAGCGGTAAGCCGTCTGCCGCCTGTACTGGGTCAGCGCCAAACAAGTGAGCGAAAGCTTGATTCACAATGACGAGATTTTCCGGAATCTTCCACCGCCATGTGTAAATCGCTCCTGCCCTCAGAGCCGCTTCTAATTGCACATGAGCCTCTCGCAGGTCAGCTTCTATCTGCTGTCGCTCTAGTTCCGTGACCACTCGATCCGCAAAAATTGTTAGCAAGGATTCTGCCAGTTGCGGCTGCTCTAATGGCTGGGCATCCATGACCCCTAATAACCCAAGGGGAGTGCCGCTGGAGTCAAAGCAGGGAACCGCTACATAGCTTTCAACTGCAAGTGGCTTCAGTAGGGGTGCGTTGGGGAATTGAGCTTGCACATTGCGTGGGTAGCAGCAAGTTTTCCGTTGTGCAATGACTTCCCAACAGGGGGTGTCTTGCAATGGATATTCCAGGTTATCTACGAGCTGAGCATGAGCGCAGGTAGCGATCGTTCTCAGCATTTTGGGCTCAGCACCTCTTACTAAGCCGATGTAGGCATAATCCGTGTCTAAAACTTTGACGAGGTGCTGCACCAGAGCCGAGAAAAAAGCATCCCCCGTGACCGTCGATACGCCTTGAGTCATCTCTAGCAGCGCCGCATTGACCTGAGCAATTTGATGAGCGGCCAATCGCAATTCCAGTTCATCCACGACCATTGCTGCCAAGTCAACCAAAGTCGCTTGTTGCTTGGGGCTCAAGGGCTCATGGGGTTGAGTATCGAGCAAACAGAGCGTACCGAGATTGAAGCCGTCTGGAGTCAGGAGGGGAGCACCTGCATAGAAGCGTACACCAGGTTCACTTTGCACAAAGGGATTACAGGCAAAGCGATCGTCCTGGCGAGTATCGGGAACAATCAGAGACTCGTTTGTTAACAGGGCAAAGCTGCAAAGCGTCGCATCACGCCGCACTTCAGAAGCATCGAAACCAATGGAGGACTTAAACCAAGCTCTGGACTCATCGACTAGTGAGATCAGGACGATGGGAAAATCAAACAGCCGGGCTGCCAGGGTGGTAATGCGATCGAATGCGGCTTCGGGGGGAGTATCGAGAATCTTATAGCGATGCAACGCTGCCAACCGCTCAGTTTCATTTGCCGGGAGGGGTGTCGTTCTAATCCTTTGAGGCAGTTGGTCAGTCATAACAACCGAGGAGGAAGGTAAATCAGGACAGGGGTGAGGCAGAAGCCATAAAGGGTGACTTTAGATTCTAACTAGCCGATTTAATCAAATTGGCGATCGCTTTTGAGTATCAGAATTCCCGATGATCCATAGAATTAGATGGCTTTATAGAGGTAAGCAATCAAAACTTTTCCGTTGCCATACGAAGGAGGAAACGCGGAAGTGTCTTTGGAAACTGAGAGGCGGTCGCCCTCCAGTGGCAGCTCTAACCCTTCTAGATACCGCTGAAAGACTAAGGGTAGCGAAGCTGAGTCATCCTGCATCGTTAATATGATCACTTTCCTTGGGGCAGCTTCGAGATACTTACGCATTATTAGATTTGCTTAATGATGCAAAACTCGATCCCACTCTAAAATTCTCTTGGAAGGGTAAATGTCAAAGGGTAGGTTTGGACACCCACTTCATGACTAATCCTTTATCTGTGCACCCCAGGTGAAAGGCCCACATGAATAATACAAACCCTAGTGTTTGGATAGAAACACGCTTAGAGGCTACTTGGCAACTGAGCGCTCATAAGGAGGGTAGCTCGGGATGGTCGCCGGAGTTAGCCGCCTGGATGCGGTCAAAACCTGAAAGAGAGTTAACCCCTGAAGAACTAGATAGTATATTGCAGCTGAATTTTTGCAGCACCCTAGATGAATTAATTCGACGGATTAGTGAGCCTAAGTATTTGTAGGTTATCCCCTCTGGTTAAAACACAAAAGTTTTAGGTTTTTGTAGTGTATAGAAAAATTCTATTCACCGTAGAAGAAAAATAGTGAAGGATCAAGCGTCAATAAAACCAGCAATATTTCTGACTAGCCTGCGTAAAAACTGCCAAGCAAGACAATTCTAAGATGTAGTGGGCAAGCTAAACTAGCAAACTATAAGCTACTAGCTGTGCCCGCTGCCTGGGTAGATCCTTATCTGCTTAGAGAAGGTAGACATCAGCTTGTCGTTTTTTCACGCTTGTCTTAATAAAACCGTTTATGCGAACCAGTCAGCAAATTGAGATAGAAATTGAGCAGAAGTTTGGGTTCTTCCCTCCTTTTTTTTCTCCAGCTTTAGACACTCCTCAAGTCTTAGAAAATTTATGGCAACAAACCTGTTCTACGTACGTTGACAATCCGCTACCGACCCTATTTAAGGAGAAGTTGTCTGCTTATCTGTCTCGTTTCTGCCCGGTTCCGTACTGTTTAATATGCCATAGTTGTTCCCTGTGGGAATTAGGGATGCAAGCAAGAGAAATACTGAACCTGCTTGAAAGCCCTCCTCCCAGACCGCAGGATATACCTGAGCATCTTTGGTTACTGGCCGCCCACGATGAGCAACTCAACGTCTTATCCCAGTTAGATCCAGCCGTTGAAGAGAGTCTCCTTCAATGCTCAATTTTTATTGCCTTAAACACAGATGAGACTGAGACCTGTCGGCAGGAGTTACGCCGTCTCTTAGGGGCAGAGAACTACCAGTATTTGGTCACATTTATTGCCTATATCAAAACCTGTCATGCGTGGATGGAGGCATACCCAGAAGTCAAGTATGAAGCGGATAAACGAGTTCAAGACCATTTCGATAACTTGATTGCTGCGGAACCTAAGCTGGCTAACTTCTTCAAGAGTTACTGCGATATAGTCAAACATGAGACAGTCGGTTGGCTCGGGCACTCATTGACGGCAAGATTGTCAGCACAAGAGTTAGCTAATTCGCCACTGGCTCGCGCGTTTTGCTCTGCCTCAGATGGCATTTTGCTCAGTGATCCTAATCAACCTGACAATCCGATCATCTACTCAAATCCTGCTTTCTCCAAGTTGACAGGCTACCAACCAGAGGAGGCGATGGGTCGCAACTGTCGCTTTCTCCAAGGTCCAGAAACTAACCCAGAGGTTGTGGCGCAACTGCGTCAGGCGATCGCTCAACAGCAGGAAATTCAGGTTACCTTGCTGAACTATCGCAAGGACGGTCAGCCCTTTTGGAATGAACTGAAAATCGCACCTGTAAAGGAAGATACGGGTGAGCTACTCTATTTCGTGGGCATTCAAACCGATGTCACCGAGCGAGAACAGGCAGAAGCAGCAATGCAAGCGCAAGCAAGGCTGTTAGACCAATCCCAAGATGCCATCCTGGTGCTGAATTTAGAAAATCGAATTCTGTTCTGGAATAGTAGTGCCACTCGCTTATTTGGCTGGACAGGGACTGAAGCCGTAGGATGCTATATTGACGAGCTCCTGTTTGAGGCGTTTTCCCCCCAGCTCTGTCAAGCTCAAACCTCTGTGGTTGAGCAGGGCGAGTGGCAAGGTGAACTTCATCATCGAGCAAAAGATGGTCAGCCAGTCATGGTTGATAGCCGTTGGACATTAATTCATGACCAAGCAGGACATCATCAATCTGTTTTAGTCAGTAGCACCAATATCACTGAGAGAAAGCGGGTGGATGCTCAGCGCCAACAAACTCAACGGTTTGAAAGCATTAATACGATTGCCACGGGTATGGCCCATGATCTCAACAATGCCTTGGCCCCTATCCTGATGTCAATCCAGCTTCTCGCTGACAGGCTACCAGATGAACAGAGCCGGCAACTCTTGACGACCCTGGAAGCAAATACGAGACGCAGCGCTGATGTCGTGAAGCAAGTCTTATCCTTTGTGCGAGGAGTGGAGGGGGAAAAAAACACACTATGCCTGGAATCATGGCTTTTAGATATCGAACGTGTCCTGAAGCAAGAATTTCCTCGCAATATTCTAATTCGGACTCACATTGCATCTAATGTTTGGAGTATTTCTGGAAATCCAGCCCAACTTCAGCAGGTCCTCCTCAGTCTTTGCCAGAATGCCCGTGATGCAATGCCAGAGGGCGGAATCTTACGTATTTCAGCGGACAACGTTTGGATCGATAAAAATCTTGCTCGCACTAATGTAGATGCAAAGGTGGGGTCTTATATCGCGATTACTGTCTCTGATACAGGAATTGGGATACCGGTTGAAAACTTGAACCGCATTTTCGAACCGTTCTTTACCACTAAAGAGTTCGGCAAAGGCACTGGACTCGGGCTATCGATGGTCGTTGGAATCGTCAAAGGTCATGGAGGTTTTGTAGAGGTCGAGAGCGAAGTCGATAAGGGAACTCAACTCAAAGTTTACTTACCGGCTCAATCAACGCTTTCCCCTAACGGAGCTGCAATTCTTCTGGTTGAGCCTGACAGTGCATCTTGTGCAGTAGCACAAACAATCCTAGAACGGATTGGCTATCGAGTGCTAACTGCACAAGATGGAGTTGAGGCGATCGCCCTCTACGCGCAGCATCAATCTGAAGTTAAAACAGTCCTCATCAACCTATCAATCCAAGATCCTGACGTGGTCGCAACAATTCGGACATTACAACAAATAAATCCACAGGTTGTGCTTATTGCAGCCGATGAATTTGCATTGAAGGAGCAGCTTGAGGATGATGTCAAAGCAATGGTTACAGCCTTCTTGAACAAACCCTATACGGCAGAAGCACTAGCAGCAAAATTGCAAGAAGTCTCTGAAGCAATTCAGCCATAGAAATAGTTGTTGTGCATTCAAGGTCAAGTGGCTTTGTCGAGCATTTCCTTATGGAAATTGCTTCGAGCCATTGCTGACGGGTGACACCTTATAAGGAATAAACCACCGGGTTAAGGGCTAATCGTTCTAGTGAAGGTTAGCCCTCTCTACCAACCGAGCGATCGTTCTGTTTCTCGCAAAGACGTTTTTATACCAGTAAATACGCAAGCTACATCCATAACCGAAAAAACTTTTAAGAAAATCCGAAGCCGTTCCGTAAAAGCTCTAGCCTAATCAATCCCTTGAATTGACTACAGTTCGAGGCTGAAAATCAAAAATGTTACGGAATTATTACGTTTGAGTGTTGCTAGATACAACTAAAGTCGTGTCGTGAATAATTGTGTTTATTGATACAAAGTTTTTAGATTAACAAGGCGAAATCAGTTGGATAACAAAGACGAGCAACCAAAAAGTCTGCAACATGTTGAGCAGGAAGGACTGCTTCAGCGAATTACAGACAGAATTCGTCAGTCTCTGGAACTTAAAGAGATCTTGACCACAACGGTGCAAGAGATTGGTTTCTTTTTGGGCACGGCTCGCATCAAGATCTATCAATTCCACCCGGATGGTCACGGTCAAGTAGTCGCAGAAGCCATTGACGATCATCGTCTCCCTTCTTTACTGGGCTTACATTTTCCCGCCAGCGATATTCCTACGGTGGCTCGCGAAATGTTCCTCAAGGCGCGTCAGCGCGTGATTGTGGATGTGGCTTCCCACCGGAAGGTGATGAATCAATTAGATAGCCCCAAAACTGGAGAACCACGACTGATAGAAGACGTTCGCTGTGCACCTGTAGACCCATGCCATATTCAATACCTCAGGGCGATGGGGGTGAACTCTTCTTTAACCGTACCGATTCTGCATCAAAATCAACTTTGGGGCCTGCTCGTCTCTCACGATACGGAACCTCGCTCGTTTTCAGAACGGGAGTTGCGCGTGGTTCAACTCCTCGTGGATCAAGTTTCCATCGCGATCGATCAAGCTTATCTGCTCAGCCAAGCCCAACAACAAGCGGTTCACGAGGCAGTCCTGAGTCGCATCAGTGGCTTCATTCATTCCTCATTGAACTCGGAAGCGGTGAACCAGGCGATTTTAGAGCAGGCGATTCAGG
Source organism: Trichocoleus sp. FACHB-591 (assembly GCF_014695845.1). Taxonomy (NCBI): domain Bacteria; kingdom Bacillati; phylum Cyanobacteriota; class Cyanophyceae; order Leptolyngbyales; family Trichocoleusaceae; genus Trichocoleus; species Trichocoleus sp. FACHB-591. Next base: position 13,943 of record NZ_JACJPA010000080.1, on the reverse strand, counting down.
CTCTCCGAGGCTCCGGGGGACGGCTCTACATCTCTAGGAATGAGATGGGCCAAGCTAGTCAGCTCTATGCTTGGGGGACGCAGCCGGCTCCCTTCCAGATGGAAGAAACTGCGCTCTGGCAACAGATGGTGGGCGGCTCACACCCGAATTCAACCTTCACTGACTCTCAAAATGATGGTTTCTCCTCGGCTTACACGATTGTTGATCTCTATCAAGCACCGGCACGGGAGTCCCTACTCCCAGCTTTTCAGTCCACCTCGATTCGGTCAATCCTGATCGTCCCCCTGCAATATCAGCAACAGCGGGTGGGATACCTGAGCATTTTCCGCGATGAGATTGAGACTGAAACGCTGTGGGCAGGCCAGCTTGATCCAGACCAGCGGAATCTTCGCCCGCGGCAATCGTTTCAAGCTTGGCGAGAAATCAAACCTGGGCAAACTCTGCCTTGGAGTTCGGGGGAACTGAAGCTAGCACAAGCACTCGGCACTCAATTTTATATTGCTGTCATGCAAAGGCGAGTAGACGCAATGCTGCGCCATCAAGCCTCTCATGACCACCTGACTGGTTTGCCCAATCGCTTATTGCTCCATGAGCGGCTTTCCCTGGCTCTGGCCCATGCTAACGATCAGGGGAGAATGATTGCAGTCGCCCTACTCGACCTAGATCGCTTCAAAACTATCAACGACTCGCTGGGGCATACCATTGGCGACCGGGTCTTGCAAGAAGCCGCCCAGCGGCTCAGCGGTTGCCTACCTGAGGTAGATACGATCGCTCGTTGGGGCGGCGATGAATTTGCCGTTCTGATGACCGAAATTCGATGTGCAGAAGATGTACTGGAGGTCGCTCAACGCATTCTCAGTGCCATTAATACTCCCTTTACCTCTAACCATCAGGACCTACATCTCACCGCTAGTATTGGCGTTGCTTTTGCGCCCTACGATGGAGAAGATGCCCAGACTTTGCTGAAGCACGCTGATACGGCGATGTACCATGCTAAGCAACAGGGCAAGAATAATTGCCAACTCTACGACACTCTGATGAACACCAAGGCTCTGGAGCAGTTGGTGTTAGAAAATAGCCTCTACAAAGCGTTAGATCGAGAACAGTTTGTCCTACATTATCAACCTCAAATCTCTCTAGCCAGTGACCAACTCATCGGAATGGAAGCTTTGCTGCGCTGGCAGCACCCCGACCTCGGGGCCATTCCTCCCAGTCGATTTATTCCACTCGCAGAAGAAACCGGACTGATTATCTCGATTGGAGAGTGGGTCCTCCGCACCGCTTGTGGTCAAAATCGGGCTTGGCAATTAGCGGGTTTAGCACCTTTGCGGATAGCGGTGAATCTCTCGGCTCGACAGTTCCAACAACAGAATTTAGTGCAAACCATTGCTGAAATTCTTACAGAGACAGAGCTGGAGCCTCAGTACCTAGAAATAGAAATTACAGAAACGACGGTTGTGCAGGATGTGGATTTTACAATTTCCCTCCTCCAGCAACTCCGCGAAATCGGGGTCCACATCTCCATTGATGATTTTGGCACGGGGTACTCTTCGTTCAGCGCCCTCAAGCGCTTCCCCCTGAGCACGCTGAAAATCGACCAATCCTTCATTCAAGATGTCACGCATAGTCATACAGATGCCTCCATTGTGAATGCCATCATTGCCCTGGGGCATGGATTAGGGCTCGAGGTGATTGCAGAGGGAATTGAGACCTCTCAACAGCTAGAGTTCTTACGTTCAGTCAAGTGTGATGCCATCCAAGGGTACTTATTCAGCCCGCCGCTGACCACAGAAGCCGCCACGCAATTTTATGTACGGCGCACCTTAGAGCAACTGGCAAGCCAGTCAATGCTGAAAGAGACGAGTCAGCCGGTGCTGCCAGTGCCCTACCCTGAAAATGAGCGCCAACGCCTCGAAGCTCTCTATCAATATCAGATTCTGGATACGGCTCCCGAAGCTGACTTTGATGACTTAACTCGCTTAGCGGCCCAAATTTGTCAAAGTCCGATTGCTTTGATTAGCTTGCTGGATGACAAGCGGCAATGGTTCAAATCAAAAGTGGGCTTAACCATCACTGAAACGCCCCGGGAGATGGCTTTTTGCAACCATGCCATTTTGCACAACCAGCTGTTGATGGTTCGAGATGCGTTAGGCGATCGACGATTTGCTAAAAATCCCCTGGTTACCCAGGAACCCCACATTCGGTTTTATGCAGGCGCTCCTTTGCTCACAGCAGACGGGTTTGCCTTAGGGACGTTGTGCATCATTGACTACATCCCTCGGGAGTTGAGCTTCGAGCAGCAAGAGGCCCTCAGGATTCTCGCCCAGCAGGTCGTGACGAAACTAGAGTTTCATCGTCATCGAATCAACCACAGCCAATTGGAGGAAAAACTGAGGCAGGCTCAGAAGGTTGAACTCACCAACCAACTCCTTGAAAGAGAGATCACACTTTGTAAACGCTCCGAAGAGGTTCTAGTTGAGCAAGCGCATCTCGCAGTCTTCGCCGCTCAAGTGAGCGCTGCCCTCGGTAAAAGTGACAAACTGCCAGTGATTTTGCAGCAATGCGTTGAGATGCTGGTTCAACATCTGGATGTGGCTTTTGCCCGTATCTGGATCATCCCAGATGAAGAGAGTGACGTACTCAGACTCCAAGCCAGCGCAGGTTTATACACTCATCTAGATGGTCCTCATAGCTTAATTCGGATGGGCCACCTCAAGATTGGTCGGATTGCCAAAACGGGTCAGCCACACCTAACCAACGACGTGCTGAACGATGCTGAAATCAGCGACCCAGAATGGGCCCAGCGAGAAAACTTAGTGGCTTTCGCGGGCTATCCCTTAATCGCTCACAATCGGGTGGTAGGTGTCATGGCTCTGTTTGCTCGTCAATCCCTGGCCGATACCGTCCTGACTCAGCTAGCTGTCCTAGCGGAGGGGATGGCTCATTGTATTGAACACAAGCAAATTGAGGAGATGGTCCGGCAGCAGACCCGCTGGGAACGCCTGGTTTCAGAAATTTCCCAACGGCTTCGCCAATCTCTTAACTTGGATGAAATCTTAAACACCACGGTGCAGGAAGTTCGCAACTTCTTGCAGACAGATAGAGTCATCGTTTACCGCTTCAAGCCAGACTGGAGCGGAGTTGTGACGATGGAAGCGGTGGCAGAGGGTTGTCGGCCAATTTTGAAAACCACGATTGACGAACCCTGCTTCAGAAACACTTACGTTTCGTACTATCAGCAAGGGAGAACCCGCGCGATCGCTGATATCTATGAAGCCGACTTAAGTCAGTGCCATCTAGATTTGTTAGTCCAATTCCAAGTCAGGGCTAACTTGGTCGTGCCCATTTTGCAAGGCGAACAGTTATGGGGATTGCTAATTGCTCATCACTGCCAGAGCCCTCGGTCCTGGCAGCAAATCGAAATCAGTTTGCTCAGCCAATTGGCAACTCAAGCTGCGATCGCCATTCAACAGTCGGAGATGTATCAACAGTTAGAACAACTCGCGACTTCCGATGGTCTGACTCAGCTGGCGAATCGACGATGTTTTGATGCATTTCTCAGCCGGGAATGGCAGCAGTTGGAGCGGGCCAGCTTGCCCTTATCCCTGATTCTATGTGACATCGACTTTTTCAAGACCTACAACGATGCCTATGGTCATCCCGCCGGCGATCGCTGTCTCCAAGCAGTCGCTCAAGCGATTCGCGTTACCATTAGCCGCTCCAGCGATTTAGTGGCCCGCTATGGGGGCGAGGAATTTGCCATCATTTTGCCCAATACCTCGCCTGAAGGAGCGGTCCGAGTGGCAGAGAAAATCCAAGCAGCGGTTCAAGCGTTACAGATTCCCCATGGCAACTCTCAGGTTAGCCAGTACGTGACTTTGAGTGTCGGGGTATCTAGCACCACTCCTACCTATGCCACCTCTCCAGAAATGTTAATTGCCACCACGGATCAAGCACTGTATCGAGCCAAAGCTCAAGGTCGTAATTCCATTGTTTTCCAGTCTCTCCTTTTTTAAGAGGTCAATGAGCTTGGGGCGATCTCTAAAGTCTACAATCACTGGCTTGGCAAAAGCAGATGTAAATTTTTATACAAGCTATGCGCCTTAAACAGGAGTGGGAACTCTAAGACTAAATGGAGGTTATGCAAATCCTAGGAGGTACAGCAGATGTATGACTATGAGCTCCTGCATCGGTACTTAGAAGGCGAGCGGGACTTTCAAGCCGCTAACCTGAGTCGGCTCAATCTTGCCGGCGCTAGTCTAGCTGGAATTAACCTCTCCGCTGCTAACTTAGTGGCCATCAATCTAGGCTCGGCTTACCTCCCAAGTGTTAATCTCAGTCGGGCCTTACTTACATCTGCCAACCTAGGTCAAGCTTTTTTGTATGGAGCCAACCTGAGCTTTACCAAACTGGGATCTACCAATTTGGCTGAGGCAGATTTAACCAAAGTGAATCTCAAAGGAGCATTTCTCGTCAAAGCTAATTTGAGTCATGCCAAGTTAAGCGGCGCAAATCTGGCTGGGGTCAACTTAAGCGCTGCCAACTTGCAAGGGGTGAACTTGTGTAGTGCCGACCTACGCGGCATCAACTTGCGCTCAGCTAACCTGAGCGGAGCGAACCTCAATTGGGCCAACTTGAGTGGTGCCAGATTGAGCGGAGCCAACTTAAGCGGGGCGAGCTTAAATGGCATCAAGCTGAGCCAAGCTTACTTGAACGGCGTGGATTTGAGTGGCATAGACCTCAACGGAGTTAACTTAAGCCAGGCCAAGCTCAGTGGGGCTAATTTGCGACGAGCCAACCTGAATGCTGCCAACCTCAACGAAGCGCAATTACGAGCGGCCAGTTTGATCCAGGCCAGCCTGCGAGCTGCCACCTTAAAGGGAGCTAATTTGCAGGGTGCTGAGTTAGCAGAGGCAGATTTTCAGCAAGCAATCTATGACGAAGCTACCCAGTTTCCGTCAGACTTTACTCCCCTGACCCGAGGAGCCCACTGTGAGGACGAGTTACTTTCGGCTTGAAAGGGTGGAACTGGGGACTGGCAACGACTCATGTAAAAATCAGTCGCTCACTTGAGGGAGTATAAATGCTTTCCAAATTTGCTCATCAGTCGAGTAACTTGTCGCTTCTGTTAATAGGCTTGCGGAGGTCGAGTCGTTGCCCGAGAGACGCAATAACTCAAGGAATGTTATGGATGATTTTCTAATTAGACTTGAAATCTTCAAGAAGTTTCCTGGTAAGTCTAGAGAGACAGCACAAGTTCTTCGAATGAACTCATCGACTTGTTAACGGGGTTGCAAATTTTAGTAGTTGATGATCAAGTCGATACGCTTGAAGTTCTTAAATTTGTGCTGGAACGTTATGGGGCTGAAGTGCAAACGGTGGGCTCTGCAAGAGCCGCCTTAACGACTTTGAGTGAAAATTCCAGTTCATACGATGTGCTGATTTGTGACATCGGCATGCCCCAAGAAGATGGGTATTGGTTGATTCAACAAGTGCGATCGCTGAGCCCAGAAAATGGAGGACAAATTCCAGCGATCGCACTGACTGCCTACACCAGAGAGGAAGAACGACAACGAGCGATCGATGCCGGCTTTCAAAGGCACGTGGCCAAACCGATCGAACCTGTTCAATTAACAGAGTTTATTGCGGATTTGGTAAGACGAATTTAAATGTAATAGTCAGGACTTAACCTGACAGCAGGAGTGAATCGAGCGGTTGAAATCAGCTTCTCGGTGTGATTGAAATGAAGCTGTCACCAGATGCAATTAGGGGTAAAGGTAGCATAGACACTATTGGTAAACTATTTCTTCATGGCTGAACTACCCATTCCAGCGTTGTTCGACTTACAAAACTCAACGAGTTTCAGCCATGGGACGAAGATTTAGGTCTTTCAGTGCGTTAAGCAATGTTTCGCCACCAGTGCCTATGCTACCTTTACCCCGTATAGAGGACACGGAGCTGCACCTATGATCGCTTTGGTTGCAATGACTGAAGCTAACTTTCAGATGTATTGTGAACGTGCGATCGCCGAGTATGCAAAGGGGCACGTACGGAGTGGACGTTGGTCTCAAGAAGAAGCCTACGAGCAGGCCCATCGCCAATATCAGGAGTTGCTGCCTCAAGGCGTTGCTACCCCGACACACTATCTGTATACGCTGACAGATGCAAGCACACAAACGCCGGTTGGGATTTTGTGGTTTGCCCTTCAGCCACAGGCGGGGAAACAAGTTGCCTTCATCTATGATGTCGCTATCGAGCCAGCTTTTCGTCGTAACGGATATGCAACACAGGCATTTGAGGCGCTTGAGCAACAGGTTCGTGCCCTGGGTGTGCAGCAGATACGCTTGCAAGTCCTTGGCCATAATCACGAAGCAAGTGCGTTGTATGAAAAGCTCGGCTTCGTTGTGACCAATGTCATGATGGCCAAATCGCTTGGCGCATAAGGTCGCGCCGATATGCCGCCACCTGCCAAAGTTGCTCTCTGCTAGTGGTTATTCTAGCCAAGCAAGGCAATGCCACCAACGCCTTCAGCCCTGAGCCGATGCGTTTTCTGATGTTTGTGTGGGCCTTGGCGCGGCTGATTGCTGTCGTTACCACCTCAAACATTGCCGAAAATGGCTAAATTCGGCATTAGCATTATTAGGATTGCGATCGCAGTATTTTGATCACGCTCTTTCATACCCCTTAGCTAATCTAGAGAGTTTGTCTAATTTGGTTCTCGTAGTTTCGTTTAAAGCGCGAAACTGTATTGAACTCTGTCTGTGGATCAACTACTGTGAATCTTAGATGGAGTCGGCAACAGATGTTTTCCTTTTCCTCTTCAAGGAAAACTAAAAGCCTTTGAAACCACAAACCGTACCCTAATTCTCGCGATCGCCCCGACCCCATGCGCTGAAGAGAATGCTCGGTTTCGGGTGCTGGCAACTGGTTTTTGTAGGTACTGACCTCAGCCAGTAAAGACTGACGGATTCATTGCCATGATGCCTTGCATGATTGAAAAGGCTCAAGAGACGGCAGACCATGCCTGTGACGGAAGACTTTGACCTTTCATTCTGAGACGTGTTCTACGAAGAGCCTCTCCCGCAAACTGTTTGAGGCTCTTATGACTGCTGAAAATCAAATACTGGCCAGGCTCTCGGCGGATGTGCTTGCTCGCCTGAGGCCTCATCTGAAGCGGGTCACCTTAGCACTCGCTGAAATCATTCACCGTCCTGGTGAGCCCTTGTCTCATCTCTATTTCCCGATTGACTGTCTCTTCTCTATCACTCTCACCATGCAAGATGGGGCGATCGCAGAGGTCGGGATTGTGGGGAATCGAGGATTGTTGGGCATGAACACCTTGATGGGCAATAGCGAAAACACTCAGACCGAGTACATGGTCCAAGGGGTAGGGAGCGCCATGAAAATTGACGCTCAGGTCATGCGACAAGAGTTCAATCGCCACGGTGAACTGCACGACCTGCTTCTACGCTATAGCCAGGCGTTTCTGGCGCAGGTCTCGCAAACGGCGGCTTGCAACTCGCTGCACACCTTAGAACAACGCCTCCCGCGTTGGCTCCTGGAGGTCCAAGAGCGAATTGACTCGGACCATCTGCCGCTGACGCAGGAGTTTATTGCCATGATGCTGGGCGTGCGGCGCGCCGGGGTGACGCAGACCGCCCAAAAGCTGCAAGAGCGAAAAGTAATTCGATATCGACGTGGAGATGTCCACATCCTCAATCAGGGTGGGCTAGAAGCTTCTGCTTGTGAATGCTTCAAAAGCACCAAAGCGGAATACGATCGCTTGCTGGGTAGAAAATAACCGTCACCTCATTGCACTTTGCACCATTTCAATGACTCCTAGCCAAAACGATGAATCCATGAGCCGCCCATCTCCGCGAATTTTTGTGCTTGAACCGGATGATGAGGTTCGACCTTTGCTGAAGCAGAACCTCCAGATGTGGGGCTATCAAGTCACCTTAGCAATCGATGAAGCCGACGCTCTGCAACGAGTGGAGGGAGGACGCGATCGCTTTGAGCTGATATTGCTCAATCAATACAAGCACTCGATCGAGCATTGTATCGCCATTGGGCAGCAGATTCGCCAACACACGGTTCTGGATAGCCGGGCTCCAATTGTCATCCTGGCAGAGCGCTATGGACCCGATCTCGAAGGTCAAGACATGCAGGTGGGTGCCAATGAGTATGTGTCTTATCTAGAAGATGGGCAACAGTTGCAGTTGATTCTCCAACGATTGTGCCCAGTCTAATCACCAACTATTTAGTTTTTATGGTGGAGGAGGCGATCGCTGTTAGTTGCAAGCCTCCGCGACCTGGTTGATAAAGGTCAGTCCTGTTTGACTGGCTAGTTGCAGGGCAAAGTCATAGGCCATCTGATAGTCCGACTGACTAGAGACAAAACGGCCTGGTCTGTAATCTGATCCATTGTCGAGGTACAGCACAACGGCACTTTGCTCAACATAGATAGAGTGAAGGACCCCTTGTGTCGTCTGGGTGCTCATGGAAGTAGGTAGGCTTGTAGGGAATGGCTGTATTCTTTGGCAGCATACCGATAAATGCAAAGTACCAGCAGAAGTATTTATTGCTTACAGCTGTAGACACATCAGTGATGAATCCTGGCTTGGCTGGCAGGAGCGCGCTCGACACGGGCGTTCCTTACGACCTAGGGCGCGAGTTGATGCGCGGCAAGTTGTGTTGAACCTTTAGAGATTTCGTGGAAAAAAGAGGGCTTGACGACACACCCAACCCCTAGTCATCTTCTCGGAATCGATATTACGTTCCTCCTGAGAAAAGCGTAGAGCTTGCTAAAAGATGACTAATCTGTATAGAACACCTCGCTCCGAGAGCGACAGACGCTAAGGTGGCTATCAACAATTTGTTGATATTAGCGGAGATAAAAAACGCGGTAGCAGCGGTAGCTCTATAAGGAAAGAGCTTCGGTCAGGAAATAGCAGCGATGGTGCTCACGACCTTAAGGAGGATATTAAGAAATTATGAAGCTAATACTTCCCAAGGTAGTTTAACTTCACAGATAGAAATACCGAAGATAGCACTAGTGCCCTTCTTCCCTGACGTCGTATGAATTTGTGCTCAACGCAGGCAAAACTTTATTCAATCTACATCTCGAATACAGCAGTTACCTTGCGCGTAGAAAATAAACTCTGTTTCGGGCCAGAAAAACTTTTTTGCAGTCACAATATTTACACAAGTGCTTGTGAACTTGCTGAGGACATTGCGAGGAATAGAAGGCTTGATTTCCTCAACTTAGTGCCCTTACAAGGTCCTGCAGGAGTTGAGCCAGTCCCGCAGTTAAGCTTAGTGTAAGAAATTCTGCCCCCAGGCAGAGAGACGAATGATTTAAGTGAAAAATAAGATGGCTCTAGCCTGCGTCAGGTACTGATACGTACCGCAACTCGCGTAAAGCTCTCACTCTGTGGGGAAGGGGAGCTTGCCTTCTTTAGAATGGCTACAATGTATTGTGCTGCTGCAAGTCAAACGCTTCGCATTTCCCTGCTTTAGGGAGAAGCGCAAGGTATTAAGGAACAATAACCTAGTTTATGAAACATGGAAAACTGAGATAATCAGCCCTTAATTCAAAGCGCTTAAGGGCTGCTTCTTCAGGTTCCTCTTTTTCAGCTACAGGTGCTAGCCCTACGGAGTAAGGGCTGGCGAAGTATTAAACAGGCTCAATAGCTTTTAGGCTTGAGCGGGTCAACTTCAAACTACTTTCCTGCGTCTTTAATTCAGTCCTACCTCGCGCCTGAATGGCTCCACCCTAGCTAGCTTAACGTCATGTCCCCCATCCAAGTTGCGTTGATTGAAGATCATGAGCTGACTCGAATGGGGTTACGAATCACCCTGGCTCATCAAGCTGGAGTTCAGGTCATTGGAGAAGCAACTAACGGTCCTGATGCCTTGGCCTTGCTGATGACTACTCAGCCAGATGTGGCCTTAGTAGATATTCAACTCCCTGGTTTCGATGGCATTGAGCTAATGCGCCAATTCAAACAGTGGTGGCTGGAGAAGGGACCAAAAGCTGAGCCGACGAAAGTCATCATGTTGACGGCGCAGGACAATGAAGAGACCGTCTTGGCTGCCTTTGCAGCCGGAGCAGATTCCTACTGCTTGAAGACTGTCAATACCCAGCGTCTTCTACAAGCAGTACAGAGCACTTATGAAGGCTATAGCTGGATTGACCCTAGCATTGCCCGCACGGTACTGAAGCATCTGACTCAGATGCAGGCCACTCAGAAGACTAATATTCCTGCTGTGGTTAGAACCAGGGACATCGCTGTGAATGAGGAGTATTACAACCTCTTGGTTACCTCTCCCCTAACGCATCGAGAGCTAGACATCCTCAAACTGATTGTGGCTGGGTGCAGCAATGCTGCAATTTCGGCCCAATGCTATATCACGGTCGATACGGTCAAAACTCATGTTCGTAACATTCGCGGCAAGCTTCGCGTTGATTGTCGCACCCAAGCAGCGGTGATCGCTTTACGTAGTGGCTTAGTCAGTTGAACTAGCCGAAAATGATGGATCAAGCTTTACCACTACAGAATTTATGGGTGCTACTGGTAGAAGATGAGCCTGCGGTTGCTGAGGTACTCACCTTGGCTTTGGAAAATGCTGGAGCCCAAGTGATCGCTGTCAGTTCTGCGGCCCAAGCCTTGAAAACATTAGATGCTTTTGCTCCCAACGTACTCATCAGCGATATTTACCTCAGCGATATCAATGCTTGGTCGCTGTTGGCAAGCGTGAGAGCTTTAGAAGCAGAACGAGGAATTCATCGGATTCCTGCGATCGCTCTGACAGGTCATGATTTGACACGGCTCAGGCAAGAGAATCAGACCCAAACTGGAGCAGCCCAGTTTCAGAAGTACTTAGCCAAACCTGTAGAGCTGGCAAACCTCATAAGCACGGTAGCTGAGTTAGGCCAACCTCAAGAGGTGTAAGGCAGACGTAGAGAATCTAGCTTCAAACTTACGTTGAGATTCAGTCATGACAGCTTGCCAAATAGTGAAGTAATTTAGGGGGTGGCTCGCTCAAACTCATCCAAAAGCTGACAAGAAGCCAGCGCTTAAGCCTGAACTATGGGACAGTATTGTCATCTCCTAACATCTGACGGAGCTAAGAGTTGATTCCAAGCGCCGGAGTGATGCCATGACTGATGCTGAAGCATGCCCAGGGAGCGCAGCCCTCCGCATTCTCCTCGTCGAGGACAATGACTTGAATCGTGAACTGCTGGGAGATTATCTGCGTCACTGTGGTTATGAAGTGTTCACCTTGGCACAAGGCTCTGGTTTTTTTCTAACGATTGAACAATTTCAACCCCATCTAGTGTTGCTTGACTTAAGGTTGCCTGATGTCGATGGATATCAACTGCTAGAAGAGCTACAGCAGAAGCCACATTTGCCGCAACTACCAATCATTGTGATTTCTGGTTTTGCCTTTCAAGAGGAGCAACAGCGGGCACTAAAACTGGGAGCCCGTCGCTACCTGGTTAAGCCTGTCTCATTGACAAAGTTAATCGAGGCGATTGAGGTAGAAACCTACACTTTATCGTCCTAAACTCAGGCGTAGAGAGTGAAGCGATCGCGCCTGAAGCTGGAAAACCCAACTCAAGTTTTTCACTTGCTCTGTATGCAGATCACAAAAAGAATTTCATGCTACTTCGTCCCTGGGATAGGCTGATAGGCTAGAAAATTTTGCCACTATTGATGGCATAGTTCCCCTTCCCGGTGACGCAAGTATGACTCACGCTAGAAGCTTTGAGGAAGTGATCGCAGAGCGCACCCAAACGCTCGACATGATGCGAGCCACAATCGAGCGCATGCGCTACTTAATCGACCTCATCGCGACACAAATCACCTTAGAGCACCAGTACTCAAACACTCACTCTGACTCGCAGCCCCCCACAGTGGAGCTAGAGGATCGGAGCCACGGTTAAGCTCAAAAGTTTCGCAGCATCACTGTAGCGATAGCATGTGGGAAAACGAGCATGCTGTCCTGCGGCAAACCGCAAAAGAGCTGAAGATTGAGGCTCAAGCCATCATTGCGGCTAGCCAAGAAGCAATCACCAGAAGCAGAGAACTACGGGCTATGAGTAAAAGGTTGCGAGCTAAAAAGGGGGACTTCAGTTGGAGAAGGTCCCCTTTTTAGCAATTGACTTTCAGCTTGGAGCAGCTGGCTCTCGTTGAAAGTGGAATGACATTGATTCCTGACCGCTCGATACCGAGCAAGCCGTCGCTGAGTTCTAGCTCGCTCAATTTCACTCCAAGCTCGTAGCGCTTGGCTCTCTTGCCTCAAAGCTTGATTAATCGCAACTGGGTCCTCTGTCATCTGCATCCCACCTAAACACTAAAGCCTAGAGTCAAGCTTATCTATTTCTAACTAAGCTCAACTGAAAGAACATGCAAACGTAATCCTCAGCGAAGGCAACTGAGAAACTGAGAGCCGCGATCGGTATCAGCTAGTCATAGAGCGCTGAACGAATCAGCACCGAATCATTCACTCTTTGGGGTTCTTCCGGCAGTTCAGCTAGTTCAGCGGCGATCCCTGTCATCCGACTCCGCTACAGCAGCGCTACAAGGTCACGAAAAACTACGCAGAGTTAGGCTCAAGAGACCAAGCCACCGCGTAAGGCTCTCACGGCTGCCTGGGTGCGGTCCTCGGCACAAAGCTTGTTGAGAATGTTGCGGACATGAGTTTTGACAGTCCCGACCGTAATGTAACAGCGGGCAGCGATCTCAGCATTAGTACATCCGTCGACAATTAATTTGAGGACATCGAGCTCTCGACTCGTCAGCGGAGCCGCTGCGATCACGCTGGTATACTCTTCGTCCACCGCGATCGCTCTAGAGCCCAGCTCAACATCAGTGGCCTCTTGGTTTGCCTGCATCTCATTGTTGTGCTTTAAGATGATGCGGGCAATGGAGGGGTCAATCCAGTGGTTGCCGTGATAAGTACTTCTGACAGCTTCGAGCAGATGAGTTGTACTCACATTTTTCATGCAGTAGGAGTCTGCCCCGGCTCCAAAAGCGGCTAAAACTGCGGCTTCATCATCCTGCATCGTCAATATGATCACTTTCGTTGGGGCAGCCTCAGGATGATTTTCACTCCGCCATTGGTGGAAGCGACGAGTCAGCTCAATGCCATTGAGACCCGGCATATCAATATCGACTAGGGCGACATCAGGTTGAGCCTCCATAAGTAAGGTCAAGCCATCCGGACCATTAGCCGCTTCTCCAACTACCTCGACTTCTCCCTGAAGGTTGAACATGGCACGGAGCCCCACACGAGTCAGGTCGTGGTCTTCAATCAGAGCAAGTCGAATCTGGGTCATGAGGGTAGCCTCTTGAGAATGTAACTTTTCAACGGTCTCAACAATCGTTGTAGTAGCAACTCTACTAGAAGGCTTGCTGGCCTGGGGTTAAGACTTCAGAAGTTTTAATGAGCCCCAGTTTATAGAGTCAGACTCAGTTACCTGCCAAAGGAAAGGGCTTGGAGCTAACTTCCGATCGACTGGAAGCTAAGAGCCGCGATCGCCCCCTCCAGTTGCCCCTCCGACACTTCAAGATACCTCTGCAGGGCCTGCAAGCTACGGTGCCCGGATATCTCCTGAATCACCTGCAGCGGCACCCCCGCGCTACTCATTCGGGTTAGAGCCGTTCTTCTAAAGCTGTGGGTACTGACTCCTACCCGCCCCAGGGTTTATGCTCGCTTGAGCCCTTGGATTAGCACGTCCGGGGTGAGGGAAGACTTCTCTACTTTGTGAAACATGTGATGCTGCACGCTTAACAACTTGAACAATCGATCCGCCTGAGGCAACAACTCTGAACTTCCCAGGAAGAGTACCCCTGCACGGTTCAAGCTGAAGTAAAAGCGCACGAGCGTCTTCATTTGCCCATCCTGATTGAAATAAATCAGGGCGTTCCGACACA